>CAJTKV010000008.1:0-20610 GCA_910577075.1 uncultured Bacilli bacterium | reverse complement strand
ATCAATATAGATGGCCGACGGATACTTCCAAGGATTATTATTATATTACAAGGAATACTCCGGGATATGAGACCATCATTGTAAGATATGGGTATGTAGATAATAGTGGAGATGCCAATATTATTAAAAATGATTATGAAGCGATGGCTAATGCAGTAGCTGAGGCTGTATTAGACTATATTGGGGCGAATAATAAGGGTGGTTATGTCATCAAAGAGGGAGATACTCTATATAGTATTGCTACTAAACATAATACGACGGTAGATGAAATCAAGAAACTAAACAATTTAAAGGGTAATACCCTGACAGTTGGCAATACATTAAAATTGCCAGAATCTAAGCCAACAAAACCGACGACTCCAAGTATTTCAAATAAAGAGAATACATATATAGTTAAATCAGGAGATACATTATACAGTATTGCAAGTAAATATAATACGACAGTGGATGAGATAAAAAGAATAAATAATTTAAAAAATAATACCTTAACAATTGGAAGTGTTCTGGAATTGCCAAACCAAAAAGAAATGGAGAATAATAATCCCAATGTGTATACAGTACAAGTGGGAGATACCCTTTATAGTATTGCGAGAAAGTTTGGTTTATCTGTTGATAAGTTGAAACTTTTGAACAATAAGACTAACAACTTAATAAGTGTGGGAGAAATATTAACATTAGGTGATAATAAGATTTATGTCATTAAATCAGGAGATACTTTATATAGCATTGCTAAAAAATATAATACAACAGTAGATGCCATAAAGAAGTTAAATAATTTAAAAAGTAATACACTGACGATTGGAAATACTTTATATATTCCATAATTATGATATAATATTTTTATAGAAGGAATGATGTTATGGAAGCAAAGACACGTGAACAAATTATAAAGGATAAGCGAAGTACGACCGTTGATAATCCAGATTTTAATATCGTATGGGAAGATCAACCAAGTGGTCTTTGGGGAACTATTCTATCGACACTTCATTTAAATTTTACTTGGTATAAAATAAGTAAAGATGAATTGATTGTAACAAAGGGATTCTTTAATAGACATACGGATACAATTGAACTTTATTTGCTTAAAGATCCTGATATGAAAGAAAGTGTTTGGCAACGATTATTTAAAGTAGGGACAATAACTGTTAAAGTAGATAGTCATTCAACATCTTCTAGAGCCGGAATAATTATAGAAATCAAAAATATAAAAAGATGTAGTGAAGTCCGCAAGCTTTTAAGAGATTATATAGAAGCTGATGTTATGGAAAGAGGAATCAACTATATTGATAAAGTATAAACTTAAAATATATTTTTAAGTTTTTTTATGGAATAGAAAATATTTGAAAAAAAAGAATTTTTTGGTATTATATTGTTGGTGATGTTTGATGAATCAAGAAAAAATAGGAAAATTCTTAAGAATGTTAAGAGAAGAGAAAAAATGGAGTCAGGCGGAGTTTGCCGAAAAATTATACATTGACCGCTCTTTAGTAAGCAAGTGGGAAAAGGGAATGGTTACTCTTTCTTCATCTAATTTAATCTCTTTAAGTAAATTATATAAAATATCTGTCGATGAGATATTAGCAGGAGAGAGAAAAAATAAAAATAATGAAGATTTAATTGATAATATAAAATTAAATATTTATGATTATTTAAATTCCAAAGTGAAAAGACAAAAAAGTAGAATATCGATTTTGATAGGAGTAATATTTATTTCAGTATTTTTACTGTTATTATCATTCTTTATAAATTTTTATAGTTCAGTAAAGGTTTATTCTATTCATACTGATGAGAATTCTGTAGTAATAAGACAAGGTTTATTTTTTGTTACGAGAGATAGAGTTTATTTTTATCTAGATTTCGATAGTGATGTAAATGAAGAAGATGTAGATATGGTAAATATTTACTATGAAATAGATAATGAAAGAAAAGATGTTGTTAGTGCATCATTTTTAGATTATTTTTTCTTTGTAGATTATAATGGTTATAACGAATATGTGGATTTTGAAAAAATAGATGACTTTATGAATAATCTCTATTTGGAAATAAATTTAAAAGATGGTACACAGGAAAAAACAAAATTATCTTTTTCTAGAGAGTATATAAATAATAGCATATTTATAAAGAAGTATCCTTCAATTGGCAATGATAAGAAGATTAGTGAAGAAGTTTATGAAAAAACTGCTCTATATGAAAAGGCCAAGAAAGTATATGAAAAATATAAAGAAGACGAGGGTTATGTTGTTATAAAGTATAATAAAAAGAAATATAAAATTATAGCTATGGAAGATTATATAAGAATATTCTTTAATGATGGCCAAGATGACTATGAATATGATTATATGGGATTTAATTCAGAGTTTTTCTATTTGAATAAAACATTTGAATCTGAACCTAATGAACAAATATATTCTTACAATATACAAGATAAAAGATGTATAGAAGGCAATTGTGAAACTGTTTTAGAAGATATAAATATATTTGAAAAAATAGTTGATGAAATATTAAAAAAATAAAAATGCAACCTGTAGTTGCGCAGTTAAAAGGAGATGTGAATATAATTCACATCCCTTTTTTATATTTTTGTGGTACTATGATAGTGTAAAAAAAATGAAAAAGAAACTGTGTGAGTTTTGAGTTAGGAGTAGTGAGTTTGATTATGAAAAAGATTCTGTTTTTAATAGTTTTTCTAATTTTCTTTATATGTTTATCCTGTATGGGTAAATCTAATGGCGATGACTTTTTTGATTTTTTAAATTACGAAGAAGAGAAAATTCATTCTGATGATGTCTTTGCTGAAGAAGTTAATTATGATTTAATTAATGAAAATATTTATGCATTGCTAGAAAAATATCCGGTTTTAAAAAATGTTTTAATTGAAGCGAATATAAAAATTCCATTAATGAAAAAATTTATTCCTCAAGGTATAACTTTAATGCATGATTATATTTTAATATCTGGCTATTATGATGGGGATGAATTATCTGAAGTTTATGTTTTAAATAATTCGGGTGAAATAGTCAATAAGGTTAAATTAGATACAAAATCACATGTTGGGGGAATAGCTTATGATGATGTGAATGATTTAATTTGGCTACCTGCTGATAATGGGGTATTAAACGTCTATAATGCTTTTGAATTTTTAGAAAAGAAAACAATTAAGAAGATAAGGAGTTTTAAAAATGTTGGAGATGGATTAACAGATTATCAAGATGATGAGAAAAACTTAGTTGCCTATGTAGAAGTTGATGGAGATTATTTATATATAGGAAATTTTTATAAGACTAAAAAATGTATTGTAAAAAAATATCGGGTATCTACAAATGGTAAGATACATTTGGAATATATAGATTCTTTTTACTTACCTAAAAAGGTCCAAGGTATATCATTCTATGAAATTAATGATAAGAAATATTTAATAGTTAGTACTTCTTTTAATAGAAGAACAAAGTCAAATTTATATATTTATGAATATGATGATGATATTAAAGAATATGACAAATCAATTATTAGACAGATTGAGATTCCTCCTATGGCTGAACAAATAGATATAAGAGATGATAAGTTATATGTAATATTTGAATCTAGTGCAAGTAAATACTATAATGCTCAAGATAAAGTAGATAAAATATTGATTTTAGATTTAAATAAGGTATTGGTAAAATAGTGAGGAGTGATATTATGGATTTGAATGAAATGGGAAAGTTTATTGCAAAAAGAAGAAAACAAAAAAATATAACACAAAAGCAATTAGCAGATTACTTGGATGTGCATGTTACAACTGTTTCAAAATGGGAACGTTGTAATGCAAATTCATTAATTGGAATGTGTATGCCATTTTTGAAAGAAGGATTGTAATGAGTAAGATAGAAATAAGAGGATGTACTAAAAATTATGTTAAGGATGGTAAAATTGTAAAAGTTTTGAGTAATGTTAATTACAGTTTTTTTGAAAATAAATTTTATGCGATCATGGGAGATAGTGGAGCAGGTAAGACAACATTGATTAATATTATCTCAGGAATAATAACACCAGATGAAGGAAGTATATTATTTGATAATAATTTAATTGTTGGGAAAAATGAATTTGCCAAAATTAGAAATAGAAATATAGGATTAGTTTACCAATCATTTTTATTAAATCATAATATGACGTCATTAGAAAATGTTCTTTTGCCAACCTTTATAAATAAGAGTATGACTAAAGACGAAGCAATAATAAGAGCTAAAAAAAATTTGAATGATGTAGGTTTGAATGATAGAATTAATCATTATCCGAGAGAACTAAGTGGTGGAGAACAGCAAAGAGTAGCATTTGCAAGAGCACTAATTAATAATCCCTCGATTATTTTAGCTGATGAGCCAACGGGCAATTTGGATGAGAAAAACGAAAAGTATATATTTGAGTTATTAAAAAAATTGTCCAGTGAAGAAGGAAAATGTGTTATTGTTGTCACTCATAATCCTAAAATAAAAAAATATGCAGATATAGTGTTAAATATGAATAAGGGTGAACTGTATGAGGATGAGTAATTTATTTAAAATAGTTATTAATAATATAAAAAGAAATAAGTCTAATTTTTTCTTTGTTATATTATTAATTATGCTTAATGTAACAGTTATTGTAGGATTTTCATATTACAATAGTCTTATTAGTTTTTGGAGTTCAATGACTGAAAAATCGTATGATTTTAATATTGCTTATATAAATTCTTCAAAAAGATTAAATGAGGCAAAAGAAAATCCGCATGTTTTAGATATTTTTTCTTTTGCGGAGTATAATGAATTTGGAGTATTTAGTGATCTCGTTACAGAAGCCTTGGATGGATCAGCAAGATTGATAGGCGGGATTCCTAATATAAAAAAAATTGTAAGTGGATCGGATTTAACTATAGGAGAAGATGAGATTATTTGCCCAAATAATTTTTATCCTGATTCAAATATTTATTCGGGAGGTTTTGATAAAAATAAAATAGTCAATTTAGAAAAATATATTGGAGAAAAAATAAAAATACGATATTTAGATGAATATGATATTGAACTAAAGCTTGCTGGTGTTTTTGATGCTTCTTCAGATTTTTCTTATCCTGATGCCTGTTATGTAAATCACTCAACTTTAAAAAAATTGAACTTACAATATCAATCCAAAAAAGCAGAAAAGGACGGTTTCTTAGTTTTTTTAGATGATATAGATAATATAAATGATGTATTTTCTAATTTAGATGAAAGCAGTTATGTTCGAACTACTCAATTGGATACTGAGGCGGGTAATAATGTATTGCGTGTAATAAGTATAGCAGGGGTTATATTAATAGTTATTTTTATATTATTTTGTTATGCTATTTCTTCAAGGAGAGTTGTTAAGGAAGCAAAAAATATAGGAATTTTAAAAGTATGTGGTTATAAAGATACTGAAATTAAGAAAATTTTCTATTTAGAAAACATTATTCTTGCTATTATTTCGTATGTTTTATCATTTGTAATATCTGTTATTTTAATAAAAAATATATCTGCTTTGTTTTTGCAAACAGATCCTATTCTCTATAATATGAATGTCCATATATCTTTAACTATTTTGGTGTTTGAAATTTTAATTACTTTGATATCATTGTTTTTATCAACTTGTTTATCACTTAAAACAATAGATTCTTTAGATTTAGGTGAAATTATAAATGATTAATGCAATTGTTTTAAATATAAAATCTTTTTATAGAAGAAAAACATTTAAAAATTATATATTATTAAATGTTATAATTTGTATTTTTATATTTTTTATATTATTAGTACAAACTTATTCTAAAAATCAAATTAATCTAATAGTTAATAGTAATGACAATAAAACTATCTTTATTAATAATATGGATAAAAAAGAAGATATTAATTCTTTTATTAGCAATTTTAGTAGTAGTATAGAAAAAATAGAATATAGTGTTTTAATTGATAAATATCAAATTGATGAAAATATGTATCAAATTTCAACTGATGAGATAGACTTTGCAAATGATACTTATGGAATAATAATAAATGCAGACTATAAAGAGAAATCGATCATTATAGATGATTTAGTAATTGAAAATATTGTATATGATAATAATATAGGAAATAATGTAATTTTTATTAATCAAAGATTGGCAAAGTATTTTTTTGAGAAGGGAATAGGAAACAATTCTATTTTAATTGTTCTAAAAGATTATTATGATATTGATAAAACTTTGAATTATTTGAAGGAAAGAGAAATAGATGCAAATTCTAATAATACAGGATCAAGTGATTTAATGGTGTATTCAAGGCTATATTTGATTATTAAAATAATCTTACTTTTTTTAATAATTGTAACAGTTATTACAACATCTTTTTTATCTTATAATTTTTTATATGAACAAAGAAAAGATGTAATAATATTTGCAAATTTGGGATATACTAAAACCAATATTTTGTTAAATTATTTGGTAATACTTTCACTGTATTTATTGAGTTCGTATTTAATTTCATTTGTGTTAATTTTAATTCTGCTTTGCTTTCTATTTTGGCTTAAGATTGACTTGTTTAAATGTTTTACTAAGATATGGTTTTTACCTTTATTAATGATATTGATAATTAATGCAAGTGTTAGTACAATAAATTATCTTTTTAAAATTGACATTAATAAATAGGTATAATAGTTGAATCTAGTGCAAGTAAGTATTATGAGTCTCAAGATAAAGTAGATACTTGTGATATTATGTTAGAAATGAGGGTATATGAAAAAGAATATAATATTTTTGATATCAGTAATTATTGTCTTTATAGCATTTTTGTTTATAAGAAAAGTAGTTATTAATAATGGATATGAACTGTTAAGTTGGGTTTATAATTGTATGTTTTTAATTGTTAATCTTACAATAATCATTGAAACATTATTTTTTATAGGCTGTTTTCTAAAAAAGTGGGATAGGTTTGTTTGCTCTGTCGCAGCTGTTGTGTTAGAAATACCTGTTCTTTTTATTATATCTTGGATTGTAGCTTTTAAAATTAATCTTAAACATGAAGTTATAATAAAATATGAATATAGTCCTTCTATTGTGGAAAGTTATGACTTTTTTCAAAACAACCCGATATCAACTCGGTATGAGTACATTAATTGTTTTATAAGAGATAACAAAAATCCCAAATGATATATCTTATTGTTAATAAAATATTTGTAATATAAATGTGATACAATAAAAAGTCCTAATGTATTTATAGATTTTGGAAAAAGTATAATTTCAAAAATCCACTTGAATATATGATTAGTGTAGATTAAAAATATAAGGAGAAAAGAAAATATGAAAAAGATTATAATAGTAATTTCGATGTTTTTGATGTGTGGTTGTAGCTTGATAAATGATGAGTATGAAAAATTTGAACATTATGATTTAACTTCAAATAAAATGCGTATACATGAATATTATAATAAAGAAGGTAAAGAAAATTATGCTATAGGCGTTTTAGAAGATAATTCAGAAATTGATAATTTAGGTTTGTTTTATAAAATTGATTATGATGATTATATTTTACTTGATAAATTTATAGGGTATTCAGAAGATATAGATAGCCAAGATTATTATTATTATTTTTATGAAAATAAATTATATATTTGTGGTAATTTTAAAATTGGAATGTATAGTTTGAATAAGGAAAAATTTGATAAAAAAGAATTAACTTTTGATACAAAGTCTATATTAAGTAATATAAAAAATCTAAAAGAAAATCAAATAGTCATTTTTGAAAAAATTGTAAAAGTTGATAGTGAATATATATATTTTAATTCACGAATCAATAATTTAGATAATTCGGATTTTGTTGCCAAATGTGCTCTTTCTGATTATAAATGCGAAAAAATAAGTAATAGTAATTATAAAAAAAGTTTTTATAGTATAATTTGTTATAGGTGATACAGGTGAAATTAATTGTTAGGTTACATATATTTTTAACTATCTTGATGATTTTAATTGGGTATATAACGTTAAAATTGCCAAGTGACTTATATTATCAATTATGGGCGGAATTTGCTATTATTTTACTTGTACTTCTTGTTCTAGTAATTTTTCCAAGTATATATATTTTTAGTGAATTTAAAAAGAAATTGCTTGCATTTTTCTTATCAGTTGTATATAGTTTTTTAGTTTTTGCTGTTATTTTATTCCCGTTGTATATTTTTAGTGGAGGTTTTCATTTTATAATTGGTTCAGATGTTTTTATAGTTGATAAGGATGATAAATATTTATATACGTGTGAAATTCAGTGGTTGGAAAGTAGCAAGGGTACTTATAAAAATATAAATTTTCTTTTTTACAAAAAAATTGGCGAGTATAGAGATTGTTAAAGCAATAAAATTCATGAATGGAATAAGTATTAATGGTAACTCATATTTTGTTCAAGTAGGCGGAATAAGTTATATTGAGTGGTCATGTGATTTAATTAATGCTGATGAATTGCAAATATTTAAGTTTATTTTATCAGGTGGCAAAGATAATCAAAAATATTTTGATACAGCAGTGGATGCATTTAAATATTTTGTTTATAAAGAAAATGGAAGTGGAAGATAGTACACATACACTTGTTATTTTATAGTGTTATAATACAAAAATAGATAGAAAAAATATATTTACAATAGCTATTATGCTATAATAAAAATGGTGATTTTGATGAAAAAACTTGATAAGATTTATGCAACACTTATAATACTATTAATATTAATGTTATGTGTTACATTTTCTTTACCTCATAATATTATTTATAAAATTATACCTGAATTTATATTATTGGCTTTGATTTTTTCTGTTGTTATTGTAATCCCATGTATATATATTTTTCGTGATTTTAAAAATCATTTAATAGGAGTATTAGCAACAGTATTGTATTTTACTTTTACTAATACTATATTTCTAATAATGATACTAATATTTTCAAATGATTTGCATATTATTAATCCGTTTTTTATCGTGGATAGATATATAGAAACAAAAGGAAAATGTTTATATATTCTTGATGAAGATACTAATGGATATACTTATAAATCAAGTGCTTATAGGTCAAAGTTTTTTCTATTTTATGAAAGTATTGGAACAAATTCGGAATGTTGATATCACTTTTCTTTTTGTTACCATGCGAATTATATAAAAAATAGATTAATATGTTTTTGTTTTAATATTGAAAAATTCATACTAATTATGTTTTATTCTATTTATTGCATCTGTTTCCTATATATTATGAAGATCAAGATTAATGATAGTATAAAATATGTTAAAATAAGGTAACATTTTTAATATTTACTAACAACAAAAGTATCTATTCATACGGCTCATAATGACTAGTTAATTGATAGATACATATTACATAAAATAAATTGATTCAATGATGTCAATTTTAAAATATCACAATATAAATAACATTTTTAATTAAGGAGCAGATTTATGAAAAAAAGTATAAAGATATTGATAAGTGTATTATTAATAATGTTATGTTTTATAGTTGGAGATAGTATATATTCATACATAAATAAAACTGTTCCTTTTATACATTTTAAAGATAAATCAACAAATGTAGATAGAGGAATATTCTTTGATGTCTATAATTGCAATGAAGAAAATAAAATAGTTGGAAAATTTTCAAAGTATGAATGTCAAAAAGAAGAAATAATAGAAGAAAAAGTAACAACAACAAAACCGGTAAGTGCAAGAAGAAAAGCCTTTTCAGAAGAAATACTAAATAAATTTATAGAACATGGAAATGTTGATAAATCTAATTTAAAATCATTTAATATTATTGAAATATTAAATATAGGTTATTATGCCAGTAAGCCAGAGGAAATATATTATCAAGTTCATTTTAATTATGAATGCAATGATAATACGAAAAGTTGCGTTTCTTTAAAAATAGGCGAAGATGATATATATTTTAACGAATCTGTGAATTGCTATAGTCTTTGGCTTATAGCAAAAAATGATAAAGTGCTTAAATTTATGCATGGGATAAGTATAAATATTAATTCAGACTTTGTTCAAGAGGCAGAGTTAATAGAATAAGATAAGGAGTAATGAATATCTTGATAGTGTGGGTAATCAAACTTGTGAATTATATATGAGATTTAGAGTAACAAAAAAATTGCTGATAATGGTTCATTTGAACCAAGTATGTTTAGATATACGATATGATTAGAATAACTAAACTTTAATCATTTAAAAAGAAGATATTTTATCTTCTTTTTTGTTAATAAAAGAAATAATTCATTCATATACATTTATTAGTAAGGGTAAGGGTGAAGAAATGAATGGATTAAGCGATGCAGAAGTATTGGAGTCAAGAAGAAAGTGTGGATCAAATAGTATAAGTGTTAAAAACGAGAATAAGTTTTTTCGTCTTTTGTTAGAGTCTTTGGGAGATCCAATTATAAAGATAATGTTAATTGCATTAGCTGTGAGAGTAGTGTTTTTATTTTCATCTTTTGATTGGTATGAGACGTTAGGTATGTTGATATCAATTCTATTATCTTCTCTTATATCAAGTTTGAGTGAATATGGTTCTAATAAATCTTTTAAGAGATTACAAAGTGAATATGAGAGTATAAGAGTAAGAGTAAAGAGAAATAATGTTTTAACTAATGTTAAGAATGAAGAGATTGTGGTAGGAGATATCGTGTATTTGGAATCAGGAGAGGTAATACCTGCTGATGGTATAATTATCTCTGGTTCAATTGGGGTAGATGAGTCTAGTATAAATGGCGAAGCTAGAGAAGTAATAAAGGCAAGTAATGATTTGGTTTTAAAGGGAAGTGTAGTATTATCTAATCAAGCCATTATGCGTGTAAAAAATGTAGGTATTAATACCATTTATGGAGGCATAGCTAAGGAATTAAATGAGAAGACTCCTGATAGTCCGATGAAATTGCGATTACATCATTTAGCTAAGATTATTTCGCGAATTGGCTTTATTGGAGCAATATTAGTATTTTTTTCTTATATGTTTAATGTCTTATTTATATCTAATGATTTTAACATGGATGTTATTTTACCATTACTTAAAAATCCAAAATTTATGTTAGATAATATTATCTATGCTTTAACTTTAGCGGTTACAATAATTATTGTGTGTGTACCAGAGGGACTTCCGATGATGGTGGCCTTAGTATTATCTTCTAATATGAAAAGAATGCTTAAGAGCAATGTTTTAGTAAGAAAACTAGTAGGAATAGAGACGAGTGGTTCTTTAAATGTCTTATTAACTGATAAGACGGGTACTTTAACGATGGGAAAATTAAGTGTAATTGGCGTAGTTGATGCTGATGATAATAATTATAATAATCTATCAGAGATGAAAGATGAATTAAGAAATATATTTACGGAATGTCTACTGTATAATAATGCTTCTTATTTTGATAATGGTAGTATTATGGGAAGTAATATGACGGATAAAGCTATTTTAAGTTTTGTCGGCAACAGACCCAAAAGTTTAACAGTTATTGATTCTAAATCCTTTAATTCTACGGATAAATATTCCTATGTTAAGTTAAGTAATAATAATATTTATTATAAGGGAGCATTGGAAGTATTAATAGATAGATGCGTCTATTATTTGGATAAAGATGCTAAAAGAAAGATTATTAGAGATAAGAAAAATATTACTAATTTAGTTAATAAGTATACTTCTAAGGGAATAAGAGTTATTACTTTGGTAAGTGATAATGTATTAATGGGATTTATCTTGATACGCGATGAGGTTAGAAAGGAAGCTAAGGGTGTCTTAGATAATATAAAAAGGGCCGGGATCGATGCGATTATGATTACGGGAGATGATGCATTGACGGCCAAATCAATTGCTATGGAATTAGGAATGCTAGATAATTCTAGTCTTGTTTTAACTCATGATGATTTGGAGAAGTTAGATGATGATGAGATAATTGGGAATTATAAAAGAATAAAAGTAATTGCGAGAGCATTACCAAAGGATAAGAGTCGTGTGGCTTCGGTTTTAGAAACGCGAGGATTGGTTGTTGGTATGACA
This sequence comes from uncultured Bacilli bacterium, assembly GCA_910577075.1. Lineage (GTDB taxonomy): Bacteria > Bacillota_I > Bacilli_A > RF39 > UBA660 > CAG-582. Next base: position 8,593 of record CAJTKV010000008.1, on the reverse strand, counting down.
GGTGATGGCGTCAATGATGCACCAGCTTTAAAAAAAGCCAATGTCGGTTTTGCCATGGGGAGTGGATCAGAAGTGGCCAAAGAGGCATCAGATATTGTTATTTTAGATGATAATATAGCATCTATTGGCAATGCCATACTTTATGGAAGAACGATTTTTAAGTCAATTAGAAAGTTTATCGTATTTCAACTTACAATGAATTTTATCGCCTTATTTTTATCAATCTTTGGACCTTTTATAGGCGTAACAAGTCCAGTTACCGTTATGCAGATGCTTTGGATTAATATGATTATGGATACCCTTGCGGGGTTAGCTTATTCTTATGAATCGCCAATGAAACGATATATGGAAGAAAAGCCTATAAAAAAAGATGAACCAATTTTAAATAGATATATGTATGAATCAATTTTAGTTATTGGCATCTATTCAGCTTTATTGTTAATGCTCTTTTTAAAATTGCCAGTATTTAAGTTATTTATTCGCAGCGATTCTAAATATTATTTAACGGCATTCTTTTCGCTATTTATTTTTATAAGTATTTTTAATGCCTTTAATGCGCGCACAACAAGGGCAAATATCTTCTCGGGAATAGTAAAAAATAAGGTGTTTTTAATTATTATGTTGTTTATCTTTTTAGCCCAAATATATCTAATCTATTTTGGCGGTAAGCTGTTTAGAACATTTGGTTTAACAGCACGGGAATTAGTCATAGTGCTTGTAATTGCCAGCAGTGTTGTTCCCTTGGATATTGTAAGAAAATTGATGCATAAAAAAAGATGATAAAGATGATATAATAAATTTGGAAGTGGCAGTATTGGTTGATGATTGTCAATTTATTCACTTGTGGTATAATATCTTTGAGGTATGAATAGATGAAAAATAATAATGATAAAAAATTGATAATTAAAGGACATGATAATAATCCCTTCGTTAAATTTTGGAATTGGGGATGGGGAATATATTACAAAAATCCCGAGGTATGGAACTATTTAATAGTTGGCTTTCTTACGACAATAGTAAGTTTAGTTACTTATTTTGCTTGTACATATACTTTTTTAAATCCTAGTGTTGAAATAGAGTTACAAATTGCCAATGTCATTTCGTGGGTTTTTGCTGTTACTTTTGCCTATTTTACAAACCGTATTTTTGTATTCAAGAGCAAAGAGAAAAATATGGTTAAAGAGGCTTCGAAGTTTGTCGGCTCGCGAATATTGAGTTTACTTATGGATATGTTGACGATGTTCATAATAGTCTCTTTATTACATCTAAATGATAAGATAGGAAAATTAGTATCACAAGTAATAGTAACTGTTGCCAATTACTTCTTGAGTAAATTATTAGTGTTTAAAAAGAAAAGATGATTTGACTTAAGGCAGATAGTCAGTTATAATATCCCTTCGAAAAGAGGGGTTTTTTGTATGCTTACATATGCGGATAAAACAAGAGCTTTAAAGGATTTAGATACTATTAATAGAAGATGCTTCGATAAGACATTTGGTGAGAATTCTCAAGCAGTGTTTATGTGTACAGATAAAATCCCCGTTATTATGGAAATTCTAAATAATATTAAAAAGGTGATGATTCCCGCTAGTTCGGGAGAAGGCGCTATTGAGATGGCAAACAAGGGAATAGAAGTTTATACGTACGATATAAGCTTGGTTTCCTATTATACAGAACAGTTAAGAATTGCTGCTACATTAATGTTGGAATATAAGGAATTTTTAGCATTTTTTTACATGTTTGAAAGCGATGTTATCTTTGATGAAAAATATTATGAAAAATTAAGGAAGGTCTTACAACCTCGAGCTCAATGTCTTTTAGATAAGATGTTTACAAGTATGCCTGGCGTGGAAATATTTGATAAGTTATATGATATGTTGCGATTATGTCCAAGATTTTTTGATAATCCCAAGTATTATATGGATATTGCCATGAGCATGTTTAGTGTTAATAATGAAGAGGGATTTTATAAGGCAAAAAGTGTAGATTTACAAAGTAAAATCCACTATGCGCAGTTTGATATATTGGATTTGGAAAGTTCCGATTATAAGGATGAAAGAGATTTTGATATGGTATTTTTTAGCAATATTTTATATTCATTGCCATTAGAAGAAAAACTGATCTTTATACATATGCTAGAGAGTGAATATCCGAAGTATTTGCAAAAGGGTGGAGCTTTAGTAAACTATTTTCACTCTATGGATGGATTGCCACGCCATTTAGAATTTAAAAAAGATGATTTAGATTATCACGATATGAGAAGTGATGAAATTGATGTTTTATCAGAATTATCTTCAGAATTTTATGAGATAGGCGCAGGTACTAATGGTATGGGGCTTTATCAAAATGATATTGTTCACTTAATTAAAAGAGTGTGATAAAATGGGTAAGGGATTATTATGAAAATATATGTTAATGAGAGATTTTTAAATTCCCAAAAAGTGGATAGAAAATTTAAAATAGTCAATTTAACGGATATCCATTTTAGGGGAGATAAGTTTAGTAAAGATATTAAAGATGTCATTGGAATGCTGGAAAGAATAAAGCCAGATATGATATCTTTAACGGGAGATTTTATAGATTCTTTGGAATATGGTGTCAATTATCAAAGAGAATTGCAAGAGTATTTTTATTATCTTGCCGATATTTCTCCGACGTTTATGAGTTTTGGCTCGCATGATTTGGAGTTATTTTTAGCTAATAAAAGTCGCGAGGAAATGAAAATAGAAAGAGAAAAATATCAGAAAGAATACTTTGCTTTTTTGAAGAGTATAAGTAAGAATTTTTATCCAATTATACCAGGGAGTTCAGAAAGAATTGATTTAGGTGAAAATATATCCGTTATGGGGTATAGCTATCTTGATGATGAAGGACCAGATATGGAGTGTATTCATGCTGATATAACGCATATGAAAAAGCAATTTGATGCCATGAATATTGATAATGACCGCTTTAATATTTTGTTGTGTCATAGTCCTTTGGTGTTTTTTGATAGGGGAAAAATGATTGATGATTGTGGAAATTTTGACTTGATTTTGTCGGGGCATAATCATGCGGCAATGATTCCACATTGTCTTGAGTTTTTGCCATTTGGAATATTGGGACCAGATAAAAGTATTTTACCAAGGCATTCTGTGGGTCTTTATCAAAATGCTCAGGGAACTAATATCGATATTTCTCCAGGGTTTTTGAAGGTTCCAGGAATCGTGATGGAGGATCTTAAGGCTCTAGGAGCATGGTTATATTGGTTTAATAATCTATATAGTCGCGAGATGGATGTAATAAATATAAATGATGATGTTAAAAAAATAAAAAAGATGGATTAGAATCCCATCTTTTTATATTTTTCATATAGTTCTTTAAAACGAGCAAAGTGCACAACCTCTCTTTGACGCAAGAATAGAAGTGGTTCTATGACGTTTTCATCAGTAGCTAAATCAATTAAATGTTCGTACATGACGCGTGCTTTTTCCTCGGCAGCCATGTCTTCAACTAAATCAGCGAGAGGATTTCCTGTCGATGCAAAGTATGCCACAGTAAAGGGAACGCCATTGGCATCACTTGGATAAATTCCCTTGCCGTGTTCGGCATATAAAGATTCTAAACCAGCTTCTTTCATCTCTTCTAAGGAAGCATCTTTAACAAGTTGATGAACCATAGAGCAAACCATTTCATTATGACCTAATTCTTCGGTTGCAATACTATTTAAGAGATTTTTTCCTTCTTCGGTTGGCATGCCAAATTTTTGGGAGAAATAACGAAGAGCGGCTCCTAATTCTCCAGCATATCCTCCATAGGCTGTAATTATATATTTTGCCATTTTTAAATCTTTTTTATGGATATTTACTGGATATGGCAATTTTTTATCATATTTATACATGTTCACCCTCCCATGGCCATGGATTAGAATTCCATGAATAACTATCAAAAGTATCATCGCATAATTCTAATACTTGATATTTTTGATTGTACTCATTAGTACAGTGTTTTAAATGCTTGGCGATTTGCTTGAATTTTTCGAATACTTCATTATCATTAGGATGAAGTACGAGATAAAGATTTATATCGTTCATAGCAAAATCAAGTTTCATAATCTTTAAAAGCAATGCTTCTCTTTCATTGTGTGGTTCTATACGTGCTGGTTTATAGTTTTTATAACCGTCGTATAATTCGGGAAACATATTGCCTTTTTCAAAACCTTCATCGATGTCAAAAAACTTAGTCAAAGGTTTATCATATATGTTTGTTTCAAATTCAAATAACATTTTATTACCTCCACTTTATAGTATGCTTAACTTATAAAATTGGTTTATAAAACCATACTAAAGAGGGAGGAGTATTCATGATCCTTTTATGTTTGAAGATATTTTTAGCGCGTATTATTGATGTCAGTTTGGGAACAGTTAGAACATATTTTATTGTTAAGGGAAAAAGAACTATAGCAGCAATTATTGCATTTGTCGAAATATTTATTTGGTTTTATGCGGCAAGAGAAGCTTTAAATACTGAAATAACTTCAATATTTATCGTGATATCTTATGCAGCAGGATATGCAACAGGTACGTATTTAGGAACAATTATCAATGAGATGTTTATAAGTGGCTTTGTAAGTATTCAAGTTATATCGGATGTGATAAAAGCAAAAGAGATATCTGATATTAAAAAAAATAATTTTGGAATATCAGTCATTAAAACTATTGATAATAAGAATATGTTATTTATAGAGACTAATAAAAGAAGGGTTAAAGAATGTATAAATTTAATTAAAAAAATAGATAAAAAGTCCTTTATCATTATAAATGATTCAAAGGTGGCTTATAATGGCTATATAAAGAAGAAATGATAATCTTGCTAATGCTCCTAATAATATAGTATAATATATTTGGAATTGGAGTTTATCTGTATATGAAAAATAAAAGATTAATAATTCTATTTTCATTATTAAGCAGTATTGCTGTATTTTTGGATTTAGTAGATTTTCAGTCAATTCAAAATATGAATTATGAACATTTTTATAATAAGAATGTTTTGATTATGGGATTAATGAGCTTGACTTTGATAAAATTAGGTCTTGCTAATAAAGATAGAAAAATAAGTAAAAGTAAAACTATATTAATATGGTTGTTTTCGGCATTTATGCTTATTGGAGAAGCATATGTTGGAAAGGGAACTCTTAATTTAATATTTGCCAATGTGACGACAATTATCATAAGTGTATTTAAAATAATAGGTTATGCTTATATATTTAGATTAGGCTTTATATATTTAGATATATTTTTAAATAAGATTGATTTAAAAGAGAAAGCATCAAAAAATAGAGTGATAAATTGGTATAAGAAAAAATTGGATATTCATCCATTTTTGACGCCACTAGTGTCGATATTATTAGCTTTTAGTATCTATATAATTGCCTTTTATCCAATTGTATTATCACCCGATCCAGCTTTTCAGATTCGACAGTATTACAATGTTCCAACGAAATATATCAATTGGGTTATTCAAAGAGATCCTAATGTCTTTATAACAGCGCATCATCCGGTTACTCAAACATTTTTATTAGGATGGTGTATAGATTTAGGAAGAATGTTAATAAATGATAATTTTGGACTATTTATATATACGTTAGGACAAACTCTCATATATGCAAGTATTTTAGCTTATACTTGTACATTTGCTTTAAAAAAGGGAATAGCTAAGAGGTATGTAATAATGTTAAATATAATGTATCTTCTTGTTCCAATGTATGCTTTCTATTCAATATCGGCTGTAAAGGATACTCTTTATACGGCATTTATGATTTTATTTGTACTATATATATATGATTTTGTTCATACCAAAAAGGATGTGCTTATAAGTAAAAGAAGTGTTTTAATATTATATATAGTTATGATGCTGATGTCTCTATTTAGACATAATGGAGCTTATATTATTGTCATGACTTTGCCATTTATTTTGGTATATTCAAAAGTTAATAGGAAGCGTTTACTGATATCTTTTGGCTTATTTGCGATAAGTTTATTTTCTTTTAACAAGATTTTAGTTCCTGCATTAGGTATAAGTGATGGAAGTGTGCGAGAGATGTTAAGTGTTCCTTTTCAACAGACAGCAAGATATGTCAAATATCATGCCGATGAACTAAGTGATGAGGATATCAAGACGATTGATTACATATTAAATTATGATACATTGGCGGAAAGGTATAAACCAGAGATTGCCGATCCTGTGAAAAATGAATATAATAAATATACTGAAACGAAGGATTTAATAGCATATTTTAAGATTTGGTTTAAGGGATTAGTTAAACATCCGGAGACTTATATCGATGCTACACTAAATAATATATATGGCTATATTTATCCTAATGATCACAATTGGTATATCTATTCGACATATGATACGAGAGTTACTAAGAATAAATTAGTTAGATATCATTTTAATGATTTAGTAGGATTAAGAAATATTTTAACCGTCTATGGTAATATATTTCCCTATTTACCAATAATTGGCTTACTGGCATCTATAGGAGCAAATACATGGCTATTACTTATTTTATCGGCCTATTTAATTACAAATAAAAAGAAAAAATATTTAATAGCACTTGTTCCACTTTATGGCTCTTTGTTGTTTTGTATTATATCACCGGTTAATACATACTTTAGATATACAATGCCATATGTCTTTATATTACCAATATTGACTATATTATTATTAAAAGAAGTACGAGGTGTAAAAAATGAAAAAAAGTAAAATTGCAGTGTTGATTCCTTGCTATAATGAATCGGCAACAGTAGAAAAGGTTGTCAAGGATTATAAGAAAGCTCTACCAGAGGCTGATATTTATGTTTACGATAATAACTCTACAGATGGAACGGATGAGTTGGCACGCAAAGCAGGTGCTATAGTATGCTACGAGTATCGCCAAGGAAAAGGAAATGTCATACGCACAATGTTTAGAGAAGTTGAAGCTGATGCTTACTTGATGATTGATGGAGATGATACTTATCCAGCCGAGAATGCAAGAGAAATGATTGATTTAGTTTTGAGTGGTCGAGCAGATATGGTTGTCGGAGATCGTCTTTCTAGTACATATTTTAAAGAAAATAAAAGAAAATTTCACAATTTTGGCAATGTCTTAGTTCGCAAACTAATCAATGTATTGTTTAAAAATAATATAAAGGATATTATGACGGGCTATAGAGCATTTTCCTATGATTTTGTTAAGTGTTTTCCCGTATTATCTAAGGGATTTGAAATTGAAACAGAAATGACTATTCATGCTGTAGATAAGAACTATAAAGTTGTGGAGATACCTGTTCAATACCGCGATAGACCAAAGGGTTCTGTTTCGAAATTGAATACTTATTCCGACGGATTAAAAGTTATTAAAACAATAGCTACTCTTTTTAAAGAATATAAACCCGCATTGTTTTTCAATATAATTGCCATTATCTTCGCCATAATAAGTATTATTATTGGCATTCCAGCTTATGTTGGATATTTTCAAACGGGGCTTGTTGCTAAATTCCCAAGCTTGATTGTCAGTTGTTTTGGCTTTACGATAGCACTTTTGATGTTTGTAACAGGAATGATTTTACAAGTATTCGTAAAAAAGCAACGTCAGAATTATGAATTATATTTAAATTTATTACAATTAGAAAAAGAAAAAAATAAAAAATAGGCAATAAAAAACTTTTATGAATTTTCATAAAAGTTTTTTTTAGTTTTAAGCTCCTACTTCTTGATTAGTATCAGCAATACCAGCATTAGTTGGAATCTCGACATTTGGCACTTGGATCATTGGTTCAACAGAAGGTATTTCTATTGTTGGAGCAATATTGGCCATTTGATCAGGAGTATCAGCAGCGATGACGATATCTGGTGTTATTGTTTGGATTACTTCGGTTTGAGCATTATCTAATATTTGAGGTGCAGGAGTTGCTTCATAGACAACTTCGTTTGTTGGGTCCTCTTGGATAACGACTTGTTCAACTTGAGGTATAATGTCTTGGTTATCCTCTAGGACAGCAATTTCTGGTGTTGCTTGTGCTACTGGGGCAATTTCTGGTTGTGGCGCTATATTAGTTTGAGGAATAGCGTTCTCAATAGCTTGAATATCAATGTTTGCCGTAGGCATAACGGTCTCAGGGGCATTGTTATCTAGTTGAGTAATCATGGTATCGATAGTAGAATTAAAAGGTTTAGTATTATATAATGGTGCCACTATACCATTTTCGCGAGCAGCATTTACATTTTGCGTCATGCTTGTTAAATCTTCTTTTAGTTCGTTAAGTTTAGTTCCATCAGTTATGCTAGTAATCATTCTACTTATTTCAGCAATTTCTTCACGATAATTGTCTAACATAGTTTTAGCTCCAGCATACTTGGCACGATGGTTGACAAATATTTGATTTTCAATTTCATTTATCAATGTCAATGCACTATTTATTAATGTTGTTATTTCATTCATAATTTTTCAGTCTCCTTATATTAAGATTATATCAAAAAATATAACAAAGTAAATGGGTATTTACGGAACTTTTCTAAATTAAAAAGTCAAGTGCAACAAAAGAGTAAATTAAGTATTATTCACAAA
>CAJTKV010000007.1:47916-58230 GCA_910577075.1 uncultured Bacilli bacterium | reverse complement strand
CATTATAAATAGTAGGAGTAGAGATATAAGAGAAACCATCTTTTGTAAAGTAATTATGAACTTTCATGAAGCCAGCGATAGCATCAGGGGCCCATTTGTCAATCTTTATTTTATCTTCAATGAATTTAGCCATTTTAGGGTATTTCCTAAGAATGTATTCACCTTTAGATAAACTTCTTTTAAAAAGATAATCTTTATGAGCATCATTTGCATTGTAAGGCTTTTCAATAGCTCTTCCTGATCTAACCATAAATCTATAGCACTTCCTTTTTCTTAATTCACGAGAAATAGTGGATCGGTGGACATGAAGATAATCAGCAATGTAAGAATTATTAAACATCCTTTTGCCAGTGGAATCTTTTTGATTAACGAGTGTTTGAATTTTTATTCTATCTTCCTCAGTTAATTGATGATATTGATTTTTCTTTGATTTTATTGTATTATTTTCCTCAGACATATGAATAATTTCCTTTCTGTTTGTGGTGAATAGATATTATAAATTACTCATATGTCTTTTTCAATGCAACTTTGTTGCACTTCACATTTAAATTAACAACGGCTATATAAATTGACTAAAAATTATTATTATGATATCATAGCAAACAATTAAAAAGGGGGATAATATGATAAAAGTTGAAAAACCAATGCCTTGTAAAATAACCTTAAGTGTCGTGTTAGATTATGACAAGGATGATAATCCGATAAAACAAAAATTAATGGATGTATATGCGACAGCTACGGAACTTAGAAGTAATGATAATACTAGTCAAATTTTAACAGAATATCGCGAAATTATTACGGGAAGAATAATTGCGAGAACAATTCCCGATCATAAATACTTAGAATTTCCCAGTTTTCAAAGATATGGGACATATTTTGGAAAGCTTGATAAAACATATCAATATCTGAAAATCGGCGATATAGATGTCGAATTTGATAAAGGACATGGCCTATCTGGCTTGCTTGAAGTTAATCTAGATTCAAGTGACGAACTTGATTGTAAACTAGTTGGTACTTTGGGAGCATACTATAAGAAAATGCAAGAAGATATTAAAAAATATCAAGCTCGCTATGATAAAGAGGCATTAAATAACTATTTTGACAAGTTAGATTATATCGCGATGCAAAGAGCATTTCCCCTTGTAAAAATAGATCAGTCAAAACCTTTAACATACTATAATAATGAGGAATATGTCTTCATCGATGGAGATAATTTGTTACTTCTTCGATATAAGGATGGTATGGGCTTAGGATTTATGATGGGTTATTTCTATGAAGTTGTAACTGGTCGCAAATTTGCTATACAAATTGGAAGTGATAATTATATGGATAAAAATAAAACATTCCACTTTGATCGTCCATTTAATCAAAGAGTTTTAGCTAGTCGTGTTCTATCTGAAGAAAAAATAAAAGAGTATAAACGAGAAAAACGCAAAGTTATATCAAAAAGAATAGACGACGTTTTAGCTCATCAATATGACATAGGACAAAAAAGCATTACCGAATATGCAAGATTACATCCTATGAAATAAATAAAATTTTTATTAGACAGTATGACTATAAACCTCTACTTAGAGGTTTTTTTATGAAAAAAAACAGACCTAAGTCTGTAAAAAATAATTTACCATAAGAGATAGATAGGAATCAAAACAAGTGATGATAAAAGTAATGGCAATACAAGAATTAATGCTATCTTGCCCAAAGTCATTATTACAATAGTCTTGTTATGATATCCCAAATATTTTAATAAATGACTATTCTTTTTTTCATCAATAATTATATTTATTAAAGTATATATTAAAACAATTCCAAAAATAATTCCTAAAATAATAGATAAAAAAGTAAATATTTTGACATAGAAGAAATATAAATTAGCACTTTTTTTACTTTTCTCGTATTGGTTGATACCATCTCCATTATTAATTATTTGACCCTCTATTACCGTATCTGCATTATCTATTTCAATGTTTTCCGAAAGCCATTTTATATTTTTTTCATAATCAAACCAATTAGCTAATTCAACTAAAAAATATACAGTTTCTTTTCTATCATATAATTGATCAAATGCCTCAAAACTAATTAGTTCTTTATCTTTGCCAGTACCAGAGTATGCTCTTTTCACAAGAAATTCTATTTCTGAATCAGTAATGCTAAATTTGTTGGAATCCTTAACAAACCCTTGCCAAATTATTGCTTCAAATCCCTTTAAAGATTCATCCGTATAGAAAACAATCTCTGAATTTGGAAAAACAGTATTGGAATAGGTAGAAATTTTTCGACTGATTCCCTTTCTTAAAACTTTCAAATTGGGCATTTTCTTAATTTTTTCATACTCTTCTATTGGCGCTTTAAATCTTAGTGAGGAGCCTTCATAGTTTATATTTCCCTCAGTTATGTAATGGTTTTTTCCGATTAAAAAAATACCTATAGCTAAAAACAAACATATTATAATTAATAAGTAAGCTTTGGTTGTTTTCTTTCTAAAAACACTTTTAAATATAATCATTTTAATCACCTTCTAATATTGTACTTATATCTTGTTTTAATATTTTCTTTAGTACACTTTTAACAATATAAATTATAAACGAAATTACTAATATAAAACTAATTAAGATGGCCAAGATTGGCATATTAACTGTCATTAGGCTCTCGTTAACAAATTCCATAAAGATGTGCGAAATAGTATAGTTATATAATAATGCTAATGGTATGGTACTTGCGATAAAGGCACAAATAAAAATTATAACATCTTCGCGCAACTCCAATGAGACTATATCTATGTTTTTATATCCAACGGCCTTTAATAAGCCATAGCGTTTTAGACGATAAATACTCTTCTTTTTTATAAAATTAAAGATTATCGTAAAAGAGATAATGAGTACTATTGATATTATAAATACCGTAGTAATAATGAATAAATTTATATTGCCATTGTTTTGCTTTTTAACGTACGTAGATAACCCCTTTTTAGCCATTTGACTTCTAAAATTTTTAACATCGGTAATATTATTTAATCTTACTATTTCTTCATATGATTGTTCCGATTGAAGAAGGCTTTCATATGTGCTTTTTGATATATAACAGGTGTTTAAAGATGACATATTATCTCTTGTATTATATACTCCCAATAAATTTAGGGAAAAATCTTCAAATTGTAAGTCTTTGGGACGAATATATTTTACACTATTTTCGTTTGAATATATCATAAAATTCTTCGAACAGATAGCTTCGTTTTGAGATAATTCTTTATTTGTATTTATTTCAGAAGGTTCTAACAAAGGTTTTAATTTAACTGATACATCCGAGTAATTTTTTAGAGCAAACTCCATTTCGTCATATCTTTTATCTACATGAAAAGAAATAGAATCAAAATTATCTAAAAAACTAAAGTCATATGGTAAAGGAATGTTATCATCTTCTTTTTTTGATACTTCGACGGTTCTAAATGAAACATCATTAGAATAGGAAAGTATTTTATAAGTTATAGAAAAATATAATGTGAACATTAAGATAAGAATAACTAAAATAATAAAGAAATTAATCATAAAAAAGAGAATATTGCGATTTTCAAATAAATGTGATTTAATTAGTATCTTTCTACCCTTGCTATCCATTGATATTTTCCTCTAATTTTCCCTTATTAATGTTTATGACAACATCAGCATAATCTAAGACAGCATTGCTATGCGATACTACTATTACACATTTTCCCTCTTGAGCTAACTTCTTTAAGCTTTCAAAAACAAATTTTTCATTTTCTTCATCAAGATTCCCGGTTGGTTCATCAGCTAATATGATGGATGGATTATTAGCTAGAGCACGAGCTATGGCTACCCTTTGTTGCTCGCCCCCTGATAGTTCTTTAGGATAATGATTAATGCGATTTTCTAAAGCAAAATCATTTAACAATTTCTTTGCTAATTCTTCGCGATCGCTTGGTTTTATATTCTTGTTTATCAACATTGGAAGCATAACATTTTCGTAAGCTTTTAGATGTTCATCAAGATAAAAATCTTGAAAGACAAAGCCAATATATTTCATGCGTTTATCAGCTAGTTCATCTTGCGTCATTTCTAAAACTTCTGTACCATCCAAAAATAATGATCCAGATGTACAAGAATGAATGAGCCCTATAATGTTAATAAGGCTTGTTTTGCCCGATCCTGAATGCCCCATGATTGCATAAAATTTGCCAGAAGAAAAAGTATAGTTAATATCATTTAAAGCTATAATCTTTTCGTCTTTTTTAGTATACTCCTTGGTTATATTTTTTAATTCAATTACAACATCTTTCATATAAGCCCTCTTTATAATATGATTATATCAAAATAATATATTGATGGATATATTATTTTGATATAATCTAAGTTTTTTACAAAAAAATGGAATTTTTAGACAATAAGAATATCTAGTTTAAAACTAATCTTTATAAAAAGTCAAAAAAAATCTCTACTATAGTTACCAGTAAAGATTTATCAACTAAATTTATTTTTCATAATAATTAACAGTATTATTTTTTTCTAATTCATTGAGTTTTTTGACATTGTTACTCCATAAACTAGACATCACAATTAATACTAGAAAAAATAAAATCACCCCTTTATATTCTTTTAGAATTCTTTGCATATCTATCACTCCTTTCTGTAATTATAATTTATCACGAACAATTGTATGTGTCAATGTAACAATTTATAAATTTACATAATTTCAAAAACTTAAACATTTGTTTGACATATCATCTATTTTTTGCTATTATTTTAATAGGAGGATGGAACATGAAAAATGATTTAACAAAAAAACAAGAGGAGACTCTTGTCTTCATAAAAAAATATATGGTATCGCATGGATACCCACCTTCAGTAAGGGAGATTTGTGCGGGAATGGGTTTATCTAGTCCAGCTACTGCGCATACGCATCTTAAGGAACTAGAGAACAAGGGATTTATTCGCAAACAAAATTCTAAATTTAGAACTATTGAATTATTAGTCGATAATGAATTTGATTTAAAGGAAGAAAAAGAAGATGTCGTTTCTGTTCCATTGCTTGGTAAAGTAGCCTGTGGTAATCCTATCGAAGCTATAGAAAATCCCAATGAATTTTTTTCTTTACCTGCTAGCTTAGTTCCAGCAAAAGAATCGATATTCACCCTTTTATGTTCAGGAGATTCTATGATTAATGCAGGAATATTTGATAAAGACATCGTCATAGTTCAAAAGCAAAGTGTTGCACGCAATGGTCAAATAGTTGTCGCTATGACTGATGAAGGTGAAGTTACACTTAAAAGATTTTATAAAGAGGATGGACATATTCGCTTACAACCAGAGAATGACGAATTATCCCCTATCATCGTACAAAACTGTACTATATTAGGTATTGCAATTGGTCTATATAGAAAAATAAAATAGAAAGTTAAAACTTTCTATTTTTTATATTTTGCTTCATCAATTTCTTGCGGTCTTCATCATAGGAAATATAATGTTTTTCAACCTCATCCGGAATCCTTATGCCAAAATCACCCTTTATACGCTCCAAGGTATCTTTCATATTAAACGCTAATATCTTCTCAATACTAATATCAAAGCATTGATCATGCTTTTTTAATTTATTGATTAATTTGCCATCAACTGGATAATTCATTATAAACGAATCAACGATGAATTCATCTTCAGAATGCATAAAAGAAAGCTCATAATCAAACAGAGGTCCTAAATGCATTAGACCATTTTCTTGATAACATAAAACATTTAATACACGATCTCCCTGATTAGCATAAAAATTGCGCATTATATAATCGGTATATTGTTGTTTATATTCCTTAGCATGCTCCTTTTTGGCGCGCAAAAGAATAGCTTGTTCAATAAATCTTTTTTCTTTTTCTGGCAAATTATGATAGTAGACATAATCGATATTTTCTTTTCTAAAATTCTTACTGAATAGCCCTATAATATTATCTCTGTCATAGGCCAGACTATATTCAATAGTATCAAGTCCCATATGCCATGAAAGATAAACACCTAGTATTTCATTTAAAATAATTACAACAAATTGGCGTCTTTTTAGGTAATATTGTTCTTTTTGATCATCTTCATACCAATCGCCATTTCTTCCATGCAAACTATCAGGCAAATAAAATGGTAAATCATTGTAGGATATTTTTTTCATAGAATTTACGTCTATGTATTTAGTATCAGTTGTTAGTAATATTCGAGGATCTCTAAACATTACTGGAGTTTCCATAATATTCCCCCTAACTTTTGGGTATTATATCACGGAAACAAAAAAAGACAAAATTTGTCTTTTTAATTTTCTAATAAATGTGTTGCACAAATAGCATTCTCGCCATCCACAACCTTTTTGACATCTTCAACTTCACGAATAATGCTAGATTCAAAAATTTCCTCTATATCGTCATGAATAGCTTTTTTAGTACTGAAACTAAAGCGATAGTAATTACCCGTCTTTAAAGAAGGCATGATATCTTTTTTTACTTTAACGGTAGCTACGTTATCTACCTGATACTCTTTTAGAGTTATAAATACATATTCTTCATCATCACTTTCTGTTACCAATAATAGAGTATAATTTTTTACAAAATTACATTGTCCCAGTTCTTCCTCTTTGGGCACTTTACTAGTAATACCATTCTTTTTATCAGTTTTAGTATCCTTTTGTTCACCAATTACAAATAAATATCCCATGAATATTATAAGTAAGAAGGCTACAAAGAAGATAAATATCATATTTTGTCTTTGCATAGTTCTCCACCTCACAATTAAATTATATCACGAATGCATATAAAAAGATAACTAAAAATAGTTATCTATATAACATGTAGAATAAAAAGCCAATTAAAATAGTAGTAACAATAATACCATTTACTGTATCGCTCTTTTCGCTCTTGCCCTTAACACCAACAATCATGCCTGTAAATAATCCGCCGATTAGTCCGCCAACGTGAGCAAAATTATCAACACCTGGTATCATAAAACCGATGAATAAGTTAAGTAGAATAATTGGCGCTATTTGAGAAGTCATAACACTTCCTAAATATAAGCGATAGTGATAGCCAAAGTATAGCATTGCTCCCATTAGACCAAATATAGCACCACTGGCTCCTATAGATGCCACGCCTGAACCATGTAGGACAGCACTAAATAATGACGCAACAAGGATACTTACAAAATAGACAATGCTAAATTTACACTTGCCTAAGACCGTTTCCAGTTGTGTACCAATTATATAAAGTGAATACATATTGCAAAATAAATGGATGGCACCATTATGGAAGAATGCCGAAGTTATAATTCTCCACCATTCCCCTGCTCTTACGGCATCATAGCTCATAGAAAAGGCATTAATATCCAAAATATTAATAAGAGATAATAGATAGATTATAACATTAAATACGATTAATGCATATGTAACAACTAATGGTTTTTTCATAAAAGTCCTCTCATATAATTTATTTTTTTCTTCAGTTTTACTATTGATATCATTGGTAACATTTATAAAAAAATCCATATCATCATGGGCATCAATAACATCATTTTTTATCTCACTAAAAACATCTTGTAATTTCTCATTTTCTTCAAGTTCTTTAATATTCTTTATGGAACATACATCAATGTCTTTTTCCTTACTTGCAACACTTACACCATCATTGACATTAAGAAGTATACTCAAGGTATTACATTTCAAAGAGAGAGTCTTTTTCTTTATCTGTTTAACAACTGTCTTTGCCTTAAATATATCAAAATCTAATTGTTCACTATTATGAATATAATTGCTATTAATTCTTATTACCCCATACTTTTTATCGACATTTTCAAGCCATATTTCATTGTCTAAACCGGCGACGATAATGGGTTGATAGTTTTCTTTAGTTACAAGGTAATGCACTAGACGCATCGTAATTTCATCAATACTAGTCATATTTAAACTACTCATATCGATTCTCCTTCTCAAAATATTTTATAACAAATTGGCAATTAAGTAAATACATTATTTTTTTTCTAAAGAATCAATAAATTCTTTAAAGTATTTGGGAACATCTACTTCAAAGTGCATTGGTTCATTCGTTGTTGGATGAATAAAATCAATACTGGCTGAATGTAAAAATTGTCCAAATTCACTGCAATTATCATTGGTATAGACAGGATCATTGTAAATGGGATAGCCAATATAATCCATATGTACTCTTATTTGATGTGTTCTTCCTGTCTCTAAGGAAAGTCTTACTAATGTATAATTTTTATATCTTTCAATAACTCTTAGATGCGTGATGGCATTCTTGGAATTTATGCTTGTTACGGCCATGCGCTTACGGTTAACTTTATCTCTTCCAATGGGAGCATCTATCGTGGCCGTATCGCTTAAGAATTCCCCCTTTAAAAGAGCAATATATTCTCTTTTTATCTCATGCCTTGATAATCTATCTGCAAGGATATTATGTGCTTTATTATTTTTAGCAACAATCATAAGACCAGATGTATCTTTATCAATTCTATGAACAATACCTGGGCGTATTTCTCCATTAATATCCGATAGATGTGAGGTATGATGAAGCAAGGCATTAACCAAGGTTCCGTGGATATTGCCATTTCCTGGATGTACTACCATTCCACTCTCTTTATTGACAATTATTATGTCATCATCTTCATAAATAATGTCGATATCAATGTCTTCGGGAACAATGTCAATCTCTTCAACGAATCCCTCTTCTACAGTAATTATATCGCCTATTTTAACATTATAATTTGCTTTTACTTTATTGCCATTTACCAATATAAAGCTGTTTTCTATCATCTTAGCTATAGTACTTCTAGATTCACTTAAATAATCTACTAAAAATTTATCTATTCTTGTCAAGTTTTCTTTTACTTCTATTTCCATTTTTCAAATCCCCTTTAACAGTTGATATTAATATTAATAAAACACCTATTACAATGGCCATATCGGCAATATTGAATACGGGAAATTCATAACCAAAAATACGAATATCTATGAAGTCTCTTACCATTCCATAAAATACTCGATCACATAAATTTCCCAATATACCACCTAGTAATAATCCAAAAGCGGTATTATTCAAGTTATTATCTTCATAGGAATACATCATATTAAAAACGAGAACTAACATAATAATTGATATTAAAATCAACATATATCCGTGTCCCTCTAATATCGACCAAGCTGCTCCTGTATTCTGATAATATGTAAGCCTAAAAAAGTTATCAATAATACTTATATTAACGTTATTTAATTGCACTATTGATTTTAGTATTTGATCAACTACAAAAATAATTATGGCCAGTATCGTTTTCTTTTTATTCATGTCAACACCCAACTTAATTATATCTTATTTATGGCAAATCTACAAGGATTACATCCTCTCCTATTTTAACTATTTGATTTAATTTTATACTTGTTTCATTATTATAAATATTGAGTTTTTTTAATAATTTCTTTGGTTCAACGACGAAATAGTTTATTACACCGTTTTCTAAGATGTCCATATCGATTATTCTACCTATATATCTTCCATCTCTTTGATTGATTACTTCCTTCATTTGTAAATCACTTATACGCATAAAAACACCCATTAAATTATATGAAGTATCTCAATAATTAAATCAAAGAAAAAAGTGTATTGCTACACTTTATCTTAATTTTTTTACTTTGTTGTTGGCCTTTTTCGTCATATGATTAATAATTTCCTTTTGACCGATTTTTAAAACTTTACTTAATTCTGATAGGAACAAGTTCTTTTCTTCTTCGGTAATTTTGTGGTATTCTTTACCATAGGTACTATGAACAAGCCCCGTATTCATGTCATAGCGAAGATCAATTTTATCTTCACCTGAGTGACATTCTTTAAAGCCATATAGACGTATTTCATCGTAATCTTCAGTAACAGTATGATCAACGTTCATGAAATAGCCCTCTCTTGGGTTATAGCATATGTCGTATTGTAAAAATTCTCCCTCTTCTTCATCGCGACAATATCGGGCATGCAAATTACCTGTGTCAATATCCATATTAGCAACATTCCAATCTCTATAATTGATATCCATCTTTATTCTACCAATAAAGTCTTGAGGATCACTTACTTCAATATAGGAGTTTATGTAAGGATTTACAGTTTCATCAAACTGTCTTACTAAAGATGCTATTTCTCCATTTTCATTATTATCGGAGATATTACGATCTTCCTTCCATTTTTCAGTCGTATAGGAAAGATTAGCATCTTCAAGTAATTTTCTATAAACTTTTACAACATCTCTAACATCAGATAAATCTCTATATGCTGATAAG
>CAJTKV010000007.1:0-47906 GCA_910577075.1 uncultured Bacilli bacterium | reverse complement strand
TCGCGATAAAATGCCTTTCGCGATTCTTCCATGTATGTACGAACTTCGTGGAAATACTTTAATTCAGATAATAAATAGACTAGTCCTTCTATGGAATCAATATGGTAAGATTCGACATAAGCATTACCCATCTCATCTTTTGGATAGCAATTCTTATCGGCGACTTTGCCATATCCGTAATCTCCATGAATTCGCACGTCATCGCGATAATCCGGATATTTCTTAGATAGTATTCTTGCTACTTCATAAGGTACCATACCTCTAACTACGGCATAATACGTACCACCAAAGAAAATATCAATATCTCCCCATGAATATACGTCCTTTGGTTTTCCATTGATACTTTTTGTACTTTTGGTTATCGAATGGATATTAAAAACGTCTAAAACTTTTTTGAATTCTATTAAATTCATCAACCTTCACCTCTTAAAAACTTATTATAACATCTATTATAAAAAAATAAATATAAAATTAACAAAAAAAGCAACACTTGGTTGCTTTCATTATTTTATCTCTTTTCCACAATTGCTGCAGAATTTTCCAGTAACAGATGCCCCACATTCGCTGCAGAATTTAGCAGTAGTGTTTACTCCTAAGTCAACATTTCCTGGAGCAGCTTGATTATTCATTGGGTTTTCTACAGCATTAGTTCCATCAGTTGGCGTCATATTTTGAGCCATTCCCATAGCATTTCCACCAATTGTCTGTCCCATGTTCATACCCATGAATCCCATCATTGCACCATTATCATTTCCTGCGGCTGTCTTCATAGCATCGGCTGTTGCTGCTGCCATCAAGCCACTTGGATTAGATGAATATAAATCGCCACGACGTTTTTCACGTGATAACTCAGCATCAACTTCACGAATAATCTTCTTTGATTCTTCTGAGGCATTGATGTTAAGTGCAACATCTTGAATTTCCAATCCATATTGATTATGCCATGATTCATCTAATAATGTATTCATAGCAGTTACAACATCATTTTTATAACTTTGAACAGTATTAAACGAAATATTATTCTTGGTCATTAAATTGCTTATGCAAGTAGAAACATTGCTAGCAAATTGCATTTTTAATTGTCCACCAACTACTTCATCAACAGTTACAGTATCCTTTGGATTAGCACCTATTAGGTTGCTTACTAAAATTGTTGGGTCAACAACTTTAAAAGAATATTCACCATAGAAATTGATTTCTACTGAACCATAAACTGGATCAAAAACATTTTCTGTATTACTAGAGCCAAATTTGTTACCAGTTATATTTAGTAAATTTACATAATAAACTCTTTGGTCACGAGCAGGTTGTCCACCATAAGTAATACGATTTCCTATTTTCTTTATTGAATCTCCTATTCCCTTAAAGAAACCACCTTCAAATACACTTGGTTCACTTGAGGTATCCCAAATAAACTCTCCTGGTTCAGCACTAAACTCCTTAATTGCACCATTGTCAATAATCATCATTGCATATCCCGCAGGAACGACAATTTTACTTCCATTACTTATGATGCCTTCAGTAGCATTTTTGTTACCACTTCCATGGTTAACGTCTCCTTTAACTACTAAGACACTAGAATCAGTTGTTGGACAAGTGACATACTCTTTAAATTGATCGCCAACAACAGCTCCTGCTGCATCCAATGTAGCTTTGATTAATCCCATAATTTCACTTCTTTCATAATATAATTCTTAATTTAATTATATCATACATTATTAGATTTAATAATCTATTTTATCAATTTCTTTACATTGCTAATGGCATTTTTTTCAATACGCGATATTTGAGCTTGACTTACACCTAACTCGGATGCAAGTTCCATCTGAGTTTTACCAACTATATAGCGATCAATCAAAATATTTTTCTCCCTCTCTTTTATACGCGATAAGGCCTTATTTAAAGATATTAAGGTATCTTTATCAACTCCATCTTTTTGATCAGCTAGTTGATCTAGTAGATAGATTGTGTCTCCGCCATCATTATAGATAGGTTCATAAATGCTTACGGGATCTATGCAGGAATCATAGGCCTCTTTAAGTTCGTATTCGGATATATCTAGACTCTTGGTTATTTCCTCTATTGTTGGTTCGATGCCATAAATTCCCTGATATTCATCTTTAAATTTCATTATTTGATAGGCGCGATCCCTAATGCTTCGCGTAACTCTTAGAGTATTAGAATCTCTAATATATCTTTTGATTTCTCCCAATATTAGAGGTACAGCATAAGTAGAAAACATAACGCCTACAGATGTATCAAAATTATCAACAGCTTTAATTAAACCAACACATCCAACCTGGAATAAATCATTCATGTCGTTTTTGCCATTATTATACCCTTTGATGATAGATAAAACGAGTTTTAGGTTGCCATTAACTAGCTCCTCTTTTGCTCTTTCATCTCCATCATTAAATCTCTTAAATAATTCATCCATCTCATTTTTTTTTAATACTTTTAAATTGTTCGTATCAATACCATTAATGTCAACTTTATATTTATTCAAAATAAAACTCCTTTCACCTTTATATTGGTGAGTATTACAAAATTTTATTCAATATTGCAAAAATGCCAAATAATTGTTAACATTTTATAGAGGTGATACGCGATGAATGAACAGGAATTAATTAACTACTACAATAAATTTAATGAGGATAAAAGATTAAAGACGAGACATGGATATGTCGAATTTTATACGACGATGAAATATATAAATGAATATTTAAAAAATTATGATAATCCTAAAATAATGGATATTGGTGCTGGAACTGGGGCTTATTCTATTCCCCTAGCAGAAAAATACGATGTGACAGCAGTGGAACTGGTCAAGCATAATCTGCGCGTTATCGAAAAAAATTCAGAAAAAGTTCATGCGTTTCAAGGCAATGCGTTGGATTTAAGCAAATTCCCCGATGAATATGCTGATGTTACACTTCTTTTTGGTCCAATGTACCATCTCATAAGTATGGATGAAAAATTGGCAGCTTTAAAGGAAGCAAAGAGAATAACTAAAAAAGATGGCATAATTTTTGTTGCCTATATCATGGATGATTATCGCCTTATTACTCATGGCTTTAAAGAAAAGAATATCAAAGAATCAAAGATGCAAGGATTATTAAGTGATGATTATCACATCGTTCCTAAAAGTAATGATCTATATAGTTCCTTGCGTTTAAATGAAATAGATGAATTAAATAGACTGGCAAATCTTAAGAGAATTAAAATTATAACTCCCGATGGTCCAAGCAACTATATTCGCCCCTATTTAAATAAATTAGATGATGATGAATTTGCACTTTTTATGGAATATCATTTGAAAAATTGTGAAAGATTAGATTTAATGGGTGCCGCCGCTCATACTCTCGATATTCTAAAAAAATAATTATAATAAAATGGAGAAATAGACAAATAATAATACTAAGGTGATTTACGTGTATTATTTAAATAATTTTCTCTTTTTTTCTGTTTTAGGTTACCTTTTTGAAACGGCCATATTCGCCCTTTTGCACCTCCATAACCACAGTGGATTTATGTATCTTTTATGGACCCCATTTTATGGAACAGGCGTAATAATAACGATTCTTATTCATGAGTTAATGGAAAAATTTAATTTGACCAAAAAGAAAAAGTATATTATTTTATTTATAATATACTTTATTACGTTTACGTGTCTAGAAGAATTAGGTGGTTTATGCCTAGAATATCTACATGGCTATTACCTATGGGATTATGATATTGTTCCCCTACATATGGGAAAATATGTATCCGTTCCAACTTCCCTTTTATGGGCGACTTTTGCACTTATTTATCTCAACTTCATAAAAGATTATACCGATAAACTTATCAAAAGAATACCAAAATTTTTGACTTATTTATTAACAGTATTATTTATCATTGATTTACTAGCTACTCTTATAAGATTATTAGAAATTAAGGGTATGTGAGTAAAACATCTTTTTTTGCATCTTTTAAAGTAAATTCGTTGTTCAAAAAAATATATACATTCAGTAAAAAAACACCTTAAGTGTTTTTTTACTATCCATTATAAGATTCGAAATTGCCAGTAATACTGGATTCTTTCGTCAAATTCTTCCATGTCACTTGATGCTTTAAAGCGGTATCATACGTCCAATAATTAGCATAAACCTTTTTCGTTTGCTTAATTGTCTCTTCACTTTCAGCTATCGTTGACCAAATAAGAAGTTTCTTGACTTTAGTTTTTGTGTTTATTACAGGCTTATTAACTGATAAATTCGTAGCATAAGTCTTTGTATAAAAATCTATACCAAAACTTGCCGTACCAGAAAGAGAATCATTATATTCTAATGTTTGACCTATATATGCTAAACCTTGGGCATTCACTAGAGCAATAAGCCCAAAACAAGAAACAACTACTAAGAATATTGATAATACTTTAGACTTCATTTTTTTCACCTCCTACATTATATGGTTTTATATTAAACAGTAGAATAAGAACTATTGAAAGAATAGTTGTTACCACCACTAGTTTAATCAATAATAAAGCGTCTAACATGTGAAGATTATAATCTAATATTTTATTTATAATAATTATGGAAATATTTGATAGTAAGAAAGCTAAAATATAAGATGTTAAACTTAGAATAATAAAATTAATTATGATGTCTTGTTTTACATTTATCTTTTTATATCCTAAAAAACGTTTCATATTAATGCTTTCAGTTTGATCTACGATGCTGTTTTTCACAACTATGGCAAATATTACGATAAAGATACATATTAAAGCCTTACTGACTATATTAAAAGTATCTATCAAATTTCTAAAATTATAGACAGTCCTAGAATCTTCCCCCAAATATAACTCTTCATATGATACAACATAATCAATATTAGTTTCCCTCTTATAAAAATCATTTGTCATTTTAAGAGCTGTAAAGAAGTTACTAAATTTTATCTTTTTAACATACAACGTCTGTTTTTTTAATAATTCATCAAATAATTCTTTAGATATTTTTATTCCTCTAAATGAACCCTTTTCAATATTTTTTATCTTTAAAATAATTAACTCATCATTTAAATATAAAGATATTTTATTGTCAACAATTTTTTTAATTTCTTCATCATTATGTGGAATTATGCTTTCATAGACTATGACTTCATCTTTTTCTAATTCTTCATCATAATCAAACACTGAAATACTGTCGTATCCTCCGGGTAATAATTCATCCCAATATAATAGATGTTCAGTTTCATTATTTATATCATCTTCAG
This sequence comes from uncultured Bacilli bacterium, assembly GCA_910577075.1. Taxonomy (GTDB): domain Bacteria; phylum Bacillota_I; class Bacilli_A; order RF39; family UBA660; genus CAG-582. Next base: position 42,656 of record CAJTKV010000007.1, on the reverse strand, counting down.
CATCCGGAATGGGAACGATAAAATTATCATTAAAATTTGGTTTAAAAACTATCCCATCTTGTAAAGAAACAATATCACTATATTTTTTTATTTCTTCAGTATAATCATTACGACTGACAATATAAACATAACCATTTTTATAAAACATATTATTAATCACTTCATTATAATAATTATAAAAAGAGAAAAACAACAAAATAACTATTATAATAATTGTCAAGATAATTGTATAAATATAGAAAGTTTTTCTTCTCAATAAACTCAGTATATTTGTCATATTTTTTCTCCTATCAAACTAATAATATTTTTATTTATTTTTATGCTTATAACAATAGCCGAGGAAATAAGATTAACAATAATAATAACAGTATATGCTATTAAATAACTTGCAATATCCAAATTTGCCGAATAACCTATGTAACTTAGATTATCTAAAAAAGTCATTTTAAGAGCAATAAATATTATGATTGATAATAATGAACCAATTAATAGTGAAACAAAAGCACTGACAAAATTTTCAATTATATAAGATAATCTAATAGTTCTTTTTTTATATCCCAAAGCTCTTAAAAGACCAATATTATATGATTCAAGTTCTATTTTCTTATGAGTATAAAAAGCCGTAATGGTAACCAAACTAACCATTGTTAAGATAGTAATAAATAAAAGAATCATATTAATAGATGATACCTGTTCTTCATCTATTTGTGTTTGATTATCATCAATTCTAAAGCCCATCTTTTTAATTTCTTCCATAGTTTTATCTACATTTTTTACTTCATCAACAATGACATACCAGTAATACGAATTTCTATTTACTTCTTTTGCCACCTTTTTATCTAATAATTTCTTAATATCATTAAAAGCAATGTAACAAACATTGTTTGGTTGCATCGCTTGCTCAGAATCATAAGTTCCAATTACATTAAATTTTTGTTCAACTTCTTCATCACGAACAATTATGGATCCTTCAAATCTTTTAGTAAAATAATTGACTGTCACATCCTTGCCAACAAATTCGTTACCATTAATTATTTCTTTTTCATTTATTTTTAAATTCAATGCATTACTATCGGGATAAAACCTATTAGGGCAAATCATTATTCCGCTATCAGTGTTTTTTATAACATTTTCTCCAGCAATCTGTCTTAAATACTCATCACTAGTAACCCGCAAATTAATCATTCCATCAACTTTATCATTTTTCAAATCAGAATCAATAGTTATACTACTATAAAATGAATTATACACAAATTCCACATGTTTAATATTTTGAAGTTTTGAAAACCCATAATCTTCTTCAGTACTTTTAGGAGCAATATTTAATGTTCTAAATTCAATATTAGAATTTTCACTAGCATTAATAAAATTTTTTAAGTTTTTATTAAATTGTAAAACAGCAATCAAAACAACCACACAAACTGAAACAACAAATAAATGATAACCATTTTTTTTATTTCTTATCAATTTATAAAATGACGTAATTATATTTTCCTTAAAACTCATATTAATTCCTCTATATTGCCATTTTTTATTTCTAATAAACAATCAGCATATTTTTTTACTTCATTAGAATGACTTACAACAATAACACACTTTCCTTGGTTTGTTAATCTCTTTAAATTTTCAAAAATTATTTTTTCATTCTTTTCATCTAAGTTACCTGTTGGTTCATCAGCTAAAATAATATCAGGGTCATTAGCAAGTGCTCTGGCAATTGATACCCTTTGTTGTTCTCCACCACTTAGTTGTCTAGGAAAATGATTGATTCTCTTCTCTAAACCAACACTCTCAAGTAATGAAATAGCTTTTTCTTTTTTATCTATTTTCTTATTTTTTTTATTCACACGCATTGGCACTATTACATTTTCATAGGCTTTCAAATATGGATCTAAATTATAATCTTGAAATATAAATCCTATCTTATCATTTCTAATCTCAGAACACTTATCATCATTTAACTCACTAACATTCTTATCTCCTATTGTGTATCGCCCAGAATATTTATCATCTAATAAACCTAGTAATTTTATCAATGTTGATTTACCACTTCCTGAGTGTCCCATGATGGCATAAAATTTTCCATATTTAAAACTTATTGTAACGTCTTTCAATACCTCAATAGTTTCTGTCTCTGTTTGGTATTTTTTACTAATGTCTTTTAAGCTTATTGCAATTTCATTTTTATTCATACTCTTCTCCTTTTATTTACAATAACATATGTTTAACATTTTGGGTAGAACGTCTTACGTTCACCTTCAAAAGTAACTCTATTGTTTCTTTCTATTAATAATATAACATATTACCTGGTAAAAAGAATAATACATTTTATGTACACCTTATTTTTCACATATATTTTTTCTAAATATAAACAAAATCTAACATAATATTTAAAAAATAAAGTTCAAAATAATCACACAACACATTTGTTCAAGCAGCCACTGATGTATTCTTAATATTTAGAATTTTTAAGCAAAAAAAAACACTCTAAGTGTTTTTTATAAATTATTAATTCTTCGCATTATTTCATCTTTACCTAAGATGCGCATTATTTCATATAGATCTGGAGTTTGGCTCTTGCTTGTTAGAGAAACTCTTAAAACAGTGGAGATATCGGCAACATTGCCTTTATAGGCATCAGGATTAGCCTTATATTCCTTCATATTGCCAGCATATCCTAGACTTTCAGATAATTCTTTAACTTTATTAAACCAAGTATCTTTATCATCTGATTCATTATAATAATCATTGAAATAAGTATTGCAGATGCTCTTTATCTCATCCATATCTGTTATCTTCATCCATTCATAATTATCTGGATGATACAACTCTTCATACATATACCAAATAGAATTCTTAACATTACTCCAACATGCAAAATCTTTACGTGGTTTGGCTTGTTCTCTTTCAATATTTAATATAGCCTTAGTATACTCGACATCTTTCTTTAAAATGGCATCAAAATCAGTATCGAATTCTTCTGTATATTTAACGAGATTATCAAATACTTCATCTTTATTCATTTTAGAAATAATATTTTTAGAGATATTATCTAATTTTTCTAAATCATATAGAGCTCCTGTCGTACCAATTTTCTTTGGATCAAAAGGGAATTCAAGATATGAGGCATTAGGATTATTATCGCGCCATTCTTCATAATTAGAATTAAGTATTGTCATTAAAGATTCGATAACAGCTTCACTAGGATAACCTTTTTCTATATAATAAGTCATCAATGCTTCAGGATCTTTTCTCTTGCTTATCTTTCTTCTTATATTGCCTTCTTGTTTTAATAAAAGACAGCTATGAATATATTTAGGTTGAGTAAAGCCAAAAGCTTCAAACATTTCCACATGCAATGGAACACTTGGAAGCCATTCTTGTCCTCTTACGACATGTGTCGTTTGCATCAAATGATCGTCAACCACATGGGCAAAATGATAAGTTGGAAGTAAATCATTAGACTTCATAATAACCATATCGTTATTATTCTCAGGAAATTCAATAATTCCCATAACTAAATCATCATATTTTATTCGACGATTAGGATTACCCATACTCTTAAATCTTATGACAAAGGATTCACCATTTTTTATTCTTTCGGCTCTCTCTTCGTTGGATAAATCACGACATTTAGCCCATGCTCCATAGTAACCTGGCATGCACTTTTTAGCTTCTTGTTTTTTGCGCATGATATCTAACTCTTCGGCAGAACAAAAACAAGGATAAGCTCGACCCATACTTATAAGTTCTTTAATAAAGGCATGATATATTTCTTTTCTTTCACTTTGCACATATGGACCATAATTACCGATTATTTTCCCCCTATATTCATACTCATCAGGCTTAAAATCTGCATAATCCAAAACTTCCATAATTTTATCAACAGCACTGTCTACTTCTCTTTTAGTGTCCGTATCTTCATTTCGCAAATAAAAAACTCCATCACTTGATTTGGCTAAAAAATAATCAAGTAAGGCTTGTATCAAGTTGCCAATATGAACAAATCCGGTAGGACTTGGAGCAAATCTTGTTACGTATTGATTATCCGTTAATGCCCTTTTGGGATACTTCTTCTCATAATCGGCAATTGTCTTTTTTATATTGGGGAAAATTAATTCCGCTAATTCTTTATCTGTCATTAAAAACACCTCTTTGCTACTTCATTATATAAAATAATCAAAAAAATAACAACATTATATTGTTATTTTTAGCACTTAATTTAATTGTTTTAAAATATATTCCATACGAATATCTATCTCATCATATTCGATACCTTTTTTGTGACATTTTATCGTCTTCAAATAAGCTTGTCCATTTTTAATTACTCGCGTTATTAAAACATAATTGCCATCTTCTTCAGTTTTCTTTAAATCATAAGATTTGCGATATTCGCTTTCTGTCATCTTCTCAATTACTAAATAGGTATTTTTATCGATAATAGATGTAAATTTCATTATTTTATCATCAGCACCTACTTTAAAATAAAGGGGTTCATATTTTACTGTAACTCCCCATGGAGTTTTATACTCATCTACTTCGATATCTATTTCTTTATCATCGATTGTCAATTTATCCTTTAAGATTTTTTTAGTTGTCGTCCTAATCTTGCTAGTTGTATTTTTATCGCTTGCATTTTTATGTTGAACATTGACAAATATAAGTAACATACTTAATAAAATGATGGCGATAATAACCGTTATGATGTATGTTGTCTTTTCACCTTTTTTATTCTTTTTCATATACTTCACCTATTCTAATCATAACATATTAGACATATAAAAAAAAGAGATTAATTCTCTTTTTCAAACTTTTCTTTTTGCATTTCTAAAAATTTAGAATCATCAAAATAATTAATTCCCATGGCATTTTTTACCCTTTTTAGAACTCGCTCACAGTGATTATTAGCTTTTTTAGTTCCCTCTTCTAAAATTTTATAAACGCTTTCAATATTACTAGCAAGTTCCTTGCGGCGATTTCTTATTGGTTCTAATGTCTCCTGTAAAACATCATTTAAGAATCTTTTAATCTTAACATCACCTAGACCTCCACGACGATAATGATCTTTTAGTTCATCTAAGTTCTGATATTCTTCCAAATACTTTTTAAAATGCTCTGGTTTAGCGAATACTTCTAAGTAGGTAAATACCGTATTCCCCTCAACACGCCCTGGATCTTCGACTTTTAAATGATTAGGATCAGTATACATTCCCATTACTTTGCTCTTTATAACATCTGGTTCATCAGAAAGATAAATGCAGTTATTTAAAGACTTGCTCATCTTCGCTTTTCCATCAGTACCGACAAGGCGGAAGCATGATGAATTATCTGGTAAAACAGCTTCTGGTTCATATAGGGTTTCCCCATAAATATTGTTAAATGATCTAACAATCTCCCTAGTTTGTTCAATCATTGGAAGCTGATCATCGCCAACGGGAACTATGGTTGCATCAAATCCCGTAATATCGGCCGCTTGACTGATTGGATAAGTTAAAAAACCTGTAGGAATTGATGATGAAAAATCGCGCATTTTTAATTCTTCTTTAATTGTGGGATTTCTCTCTAATCGCGCTAAAGTAACTAAGTTCATGTAGTAAAATGTTAATTCACATAAACTGGGAACTTGTGATTGAATAAAGATTGTCACTTTTTTGGGATCTATTCCACATGCCAAATAATCAAGTGCTACTTCTAAGACGTTTTCACGAACACGTCCTGGATTATCATAATTATCGGTTAATGCTTGAGCATCAGCTATTTCAATATAAAAATTATCATAATCTCCTTTATTTTGTAATTCTACTCTTCTTTTTAGAGAACCAACATAATGTCCGATATGTAATCTTCCCGTTGGTCTATCTCCTGTTAATATATTTTTTTCCATAATTTTCTCCTCTTTCTATTATATAATTTTTTTATCTATTTCAGCACCATCGAAAATAAGTTCCTATCATCATAATTAATCTCTCCTATCTAAATAAAAAAGGAAACTCACCCTACAATAGGATAAGTTTCCTTAAGCCACCTAAAATAGATCATATACTATCATATACGTTCTAATGTTAACGGAATAGAAATTTCCGATTTTCCCTACTAATATTTCGGGAAAACTCTCATTGGTCCATTCGATATTGACTAATTATAACTTTCCACCTAACAGTTACTCTCTATAAATATCATCAATATTTACTAATCCAAATCACTGATTTAAAATATATTTAAATACTATCAAAAATATCTTATTTTGTCAAATAGTCTATTTTAAAGTACTTAACTCTTTATAGTGTTTATCAAAGCTTGATAAAAAATCACTTATTTCTGATGGCAATGTCATATAAGATAAGCTTATGCGTATTGTCGTCTCGGCTCTTTTAGAGTCATTATACATATTCATAACTGATTCACTTTTCTTACCCTTAGAACATGCCGTATTAGAAGAAACATAAACTTCATCAGTTTCTAAGGCATGAATGAATGTTTCAGGTTTTATATCCATTAAACTTATATTTAAGATATGAGGAATACAATATTTACTAGAATTAATCTTGATTTTAGGATATTCACTCAAATGGGAAATAATCGTTTCATTATATTTGCGTACGACTTCTTCCTTTTTATTTAAATCTTTTAAGGCTAACCTTAAAGATTTAGAAAATGCAACAATCAAAGGAAGTGGCGGTGTTCCTGGATTTAAATCGCCCTCCTCTGCTCCAAAAAGCAATGGAGTTAATACTAGGTTGCGATTTTTATAAAGTAAACCAATTCCCTTAGGTCCATATATTTTATGACCGCTCATCGTAGCTAAATCAACATCATTGATATTGATATTGACCTTGCCTATGGCCTGCGTCATATCACTATGTAATATACAATTTTCATTATTTTTTCTGATAACTTGACGCACTGTTTTCAAAGGTTGTCTAGCACCCGTTTCAGAATTTACAGCACACACACTTACTAATATAGTGTCCTTTGTTACCTTCTTTTTTAAATCATCAAAGTCAATTACACCTTCGCTTGTTACATTGACATAATCAATAGTGAATCCCAATTTTTCTAAATATTTGGCAATTCCATAAATACTTGGATGTTCCATTTTAGAAATAACTATTCTCTTGCCATATCGACAATAAGTTAAAGAGGCTCCAATAATCGCCATATTGTTGGCTTGTGTTGCACCACTCGTATAGACGAATTCACTCTCTTTGATGTTTAAAAGTTCAGCTACTTGCTTATTGGCACTCTCTAATAACTCATGAGATTTAATTCCCATGCTGTGTAGACTATTGGGATTGCCAAAGTATTCTTCAGTAACTTTATTATAACTATCTAATACCTCTGGTAACACAGGGGTTGTTGCCGAATAATCTAAATAAACCATTATCTCACCTCTTGTTTGTTTTCTTCTTTATATGCTGCTAGTAAACGCTTATGAATACCCGGTTCTACGACATTTATTGAATTAATAGCATATTCAAGACTGCTCTTAAAGTTGCCCTTAAAGAAGTCTCTTTCGGCTTTTTGAAGTCCCGAATCAATTGCTCTATTTAATGTTCGATATCTATTTCCATAGACGATAGCATTTTCGGCCATGGAAGCCGTCTTGACAATCTCTAATGATGTATTATAGACCTTTAAGACTAAATCGCGAGCAGTATCAACACGAGTATTTAAAACTTTAATTGATATTGGCTGTTTTTCTAATTCAATGATTAAATTATGAACAGCTTCATTGGCCTCTTCTAATTCAACATAATAATTTTTAGGAACGATGGGAAGTTTAAAGGTATCCATGTGATGTTTGGCCTGTTTGACAATGGATTTTATCTCATCTAATTGTTCACGAGCTCTAATCTCATCTTCCTTTAGTGAACCTAAACTTCTCAAAGTATAGTCAAGTTTTTCTTCGGCTTTAACTAGTCGAGCATTAATTATTTCCATCTCTTTGCTTAGACGAGAATATGCCGTTTCTTTTTCACGATACTTGATGATTACCTCATCATACATATTTTGGCATTCATTTATTTCATGATTTAATTCACTGATAATTTTTACGTCATCATCAGTCAAATCATAACTATATTTGATATCTTCAATTTTATTGGAAATATTGCTGATAATTTTCTTTAGTTTTTTACATTTGATAATGACACTTCGATAGTAATCGTCAAATAACTTCTTAGCAATCTTTTCCTTGTCAAAATCAGCATATAATTGATCAAAGTAATCCATTATGGTCTTAAGTTCGAAAATTGAATCTTCTAAATTCAAGACATTTAAGCGATCAAAGATATCAGCGACCTTTTTTTCAGCCTCACTTATATTGTGTTCGATTTTCAGATAATCAAGGTTATATCCCTCTTCTTTCATCTTGGTATTTATCTTGGATACTTCTTTAATGCGATTAGGTATTAAACTTTTCCCCATCATTATAATCGATGGAGCTTCTTCGATAACCACTTTTAAATTGCCAATAGTATCATCTAGGGCCTTAACAATCTTACCAACTTCGGAATAGACATTATTTTCCATAGCCATCTCAAAGGCCGAAAATAATTTATCGACATTTTCAAATTGCAATTCTAAAGGAACTTGAATAAGCGAATAATCCTCTTTATTGTTGTTATTGTATTGTAAGAAAATTGTACGATAATCCGTCTTTAATTTTGTTACTATTTCACGATTCTTTTGTTCTGATAACGTTATCTCTTTAATATTTTCTAGAAGTTTTTGACTTCTACTTTTAACCATATAGATTTCAAATTCAATTTTAGCTAAATGGGCATTGGCATCCTTGGCATGACGGTAGCTAAACATATTATCGGCTTCGATTAATTCATCAGTAATATGGGGAACATCTTTTTCCTTTAATTCTTTAAATAATTTTTTCCAATAATTGTATTTATCTTCTAAATCTTTGTTATTTATTAGAGATTCTACTTTATTTAATTCAGATAAAATAGATCCACTTATTATTAGATTTTTATTTCTTTCTAAGTTGGTAAGAGTATTCGTATATTGTTTTTTCATATTTTTCAACGTGAAAAATATTGCTACAACAACGACGATTAAAGTAACAACGGCATAAAATATTGTCAACATCATAATTAATTGCTCACTCATTACTAACGCTCCTTATCATAAATAATTATATCATGTTTCTTAAAAAAAAACACCAAATAATATATAAAAAAGACCTTAATGGTCTTTATAAGTATTTTTTTATTTTTTCTTTTGGCATTTTGGACAAAAATAAGTACCTCTTCCTCCTACGCGAATTTTTTCAATATCACTTCCACATACTAAACATTTTTCATTATCGCGGGATTGGACTTTTAACTCACTTTGATAACTTCCATACACTCCTAAAGAGGAAGTATAACTTCTTATTGTCGTTCCACCCATCTCCGTTGCTTTGGCAATAATTATCTTACTTGCTTCCACCATTTTTTTGGCATCATTTAAAGTAATCTTTTTGCCGATTGTCTCAGGATGAACATTGGCAGCAAACAATACTTCATTGACATAGATATTACCTAAGCCATTGATTATTGATTGATCAAGTAAAAGCGTCTTGATAGGCAAGTTAGAATCTTTAACCATATTATATAAATATTCACCCGTTAAAGCCTTATTATCTGGTTCAATTCCCAACTTTGATATCTCAGGTGTCTTATATATTTCATCGGTTTTTACGATGCGCATACGCCCAAATTTGCGAGTATCATGATATCTTAAAGTATTACCATCATCTAAGTGGAATATGATATGCTCATGTTTTTCTATGGCATCACTTTCGGGTTTTATAAAGTATTTCCCTTCCATTCTTAAATGCGACATGATGGTATATTCACCTAAAGATATGAATAACCATTTACCATAATTGTCGACACTTAAAATGTGTTTACCTACTACGGCCTCTTTAAAATGTTTCAAATCGTCATCGATTATTTTATCGTATATGACGTCTATACCAATTATTTTTTTGCCAACTAATCTTTCATTTAAAGTTCTGGCAACGGTTCTTACTTCTGCTATTTCTGGCATACAATCATTCCCTCCTCAATGCATAATAGACACTTCCTGGACTTTTTTTATCATTAAATGCCTCATCAATCATTAAAAGTGCCTTATCAATTTTTTCCTCATCTTCTAAAACTCCATTTTCCAAGCCATCGATAAAAGATAGAGCGGAAAAATCATACTTATATTCCCTACCTAACCTTTCATATTCATGTGCCATAGGGGAAATAACACAATCCCTGTAGCCGACACCTAAATAATATAAATATTGCAAAGTGGAAATCATGTGTATATTAGACAAAGTGAGCAATTCACTTATCTCTTTAAATGCGGCTATTCGGGCATTTCTATCCATAACTGTCCACTTGTTTTTGCGGATGTATTTTTTTAAAACAGATGGCGGTAAGCTGTCGATATAAGCATACAAATCATAGTACATTTTATCGAGTTCACAATTACCAGTGATTCCCAAACGTTGCATCATTTGCATGCATCTATAAAATATCTCATATATGGCAAACGTATTGGCAATTTTGGCATCATCAGCCTCATCATAATATTCGCGATACATCTCAGGAAAATCAGATATGAAATTTCTTATAGCTCCAACATTAAAAATATTAATGCCATTTTTATAGTAAGAATTTTTTCCAAAAATATTATTTTTTATTTCATAGGGAATGCGATTATCTATCGATGTATCCTGATTAAGGATATCTAAAATATTGGTAATAAACTTTTTATCAGCTAATCTATCAGATAAACGATAATCATCAAATATCTTTAATACTTCTTTTTGTGTTTTCACTTCTAATGGTTGCACTATTATCACCTCAAATTACTATTCTAACTTTTTAATTTATATTAGTCAATTACTTTGTCTCATATAAATCCGTTCCAAAATCGGTGCTTACCTTTAATGGAACAGATAATTTAACGGTTGATTCCATAATTGTCTTAACGATGTCAGCTACTTTTTCCTTTTCACTAGCAAGGACATCAAATACCAATTCGTCGTGAATTTGAAGGAGCATTTTACTCTGGATATTATTGTAGAGGAATGCCTTATCAATCTCAACCATAGCTTTTTTAATAATATCTGCACTAGTTCCCTGAATAGGAGTATTAAGAGCTATTCTCTCGCCACTTCTTCTTACCATTCCATTGCTACTAAATAATTCATCTATGTAGCGTTTACGATTATAAAGTGTTCGAACATAACCAGCATCATAGGCATCCTTAACGACTAAGTTCATATAATTTTTTACTCCAGGATATATTTCATAATATTTATCAATAAACTTTTTAGCTTCTCTAGAAGACATGCCGATATTTTCACCTAGTCCAATTCCACTTATTCCATAGACAATGCCAAATATTACGGCTTTTGCCATACTTCTTTCCTTTTTAGTTACCTCACTCATCGGTTTATTAAAGATATCTGCTGCAACTTTAGTGTGAATATCATCACGGTTAACAAAGGCAGCAATAAGTTCTTTGGAATCTGAAATGTGAGCAAGTATTCTAAGTTCAATTTGAGAGTAATCGGCGGATAAAAATTCTTGATTTTCTGGCAAGAAAGCTTTGCGGATTAATTTTCCCAATTCATCTCTAGCAGGAATATTTTGTAAGTTTGGATCAACTGATGAAAGACGTCCTGTTCGCGTTAAGGCTTGCTTATAAATCGTATGAATCTTACCATCTTCATGAATAAATTTATTTAATCCTTCTAGATATGTACTATATAATTTAGTTAAATTGCGATATTCCAATACGTGTTCTATAACCGGATGTAATCCGACCAATTTTTCTAACACCTCTGCTCCTGTCTTATATCCTGTTGCACCCTTTTTGCCACCAGGTAACCCCAGAGTCTCAAACAAGACATCGCCAAGTTGCTTAGGAGAAGAAATATTAAATTCGACACCACACTCTAAATATATCTCTTTTTCTAAGTCATCAATTTTACTCTTGATCTCCTTTTTCATTGAGTCTAAAATGTCCTTATCGCACTTTATGCCATTAATTTCCATACGAGCAAGTACGGTTATCAAAGGATGCTCAATATCTTCATAAAGAGAATACATTTCTTCACTTCTCAAGTCATCGACTAATTTATCGTGCAAATCATAAATATATTTCGCCTTCAATGTTACTATTGATTTAATATCCATATTTTGCTTTATAATATCATGATAGCTTGCTACATTTATGCCATCATTATTCATAAGGATAGCGATATCATCTTTTTCATTTTTATTTAAAAGATAAGTAACAATACTCATATCATAAATTGTATTGGTTTCAAAATTATTTAAAAGGACAATATTTTTCTTTAAATCATAGGTATATTTTGGAACATCCTTAGTATAATTCAGCACTTCATCGATTTTATCTTTATCGACATAAAATAAATTGGTTCCATCAAAAAGACCCATACCGAGAATTTGACCTTCATGATAATTCTCTTTATCACATTCTATATAATAGGCGATTTGTTTATCTAATCTTATTTCTTTGACATCATCTAAGATTTTAGAATTATTCTCAATTTCCACCTTTTTAACAGGCTTTTGTTTCTTTATTAAAGAGAAAAATTCTACTTCTCGATAGAAGGCATCTAATTCCTCTGTTGGTCCATTGTACTTCATATCTTCAAAAGTATTATTAATTGGAACTGACGTACATATTGTCGCTAATTTATAGGACAGATAAGCTGATTCTTTATTTTCGAGTAATTTATCTTTTAGTTTGCCCTTCACAGAATCAATGTTAGCATATAGGTTATCTAGACTTCCATATTCAACTAATAATTTTAAGGCGGTCTTTTCACCTATTCCTGGCACTCCGGGAATATTATCAGAAGAATCGCCCATTAGAGCCTTCAAATCAATTACTCTTATGGGCTCTATTCCATATTCTTCTTTGAAATTAACGGGATTATATTTTATGAAATCTTTTGATTTAATCAATTTTAAAGTAACGACGTCTGTTATAAGTTGCATATAGTCGTGATCACTTGATATAAGTAAGGCATCCCAATCGGCATCTTCATCAGCTCTTTTGGCTAATGTTCCGACTATATCATCACCTTCATAATCTAAAACATTTATGCTAAATATTCCCATTGCGTCTAAAAGTTTACGAGCAAGAGGTAATTGATTTAATAACTCTGTTGGCGTTTCCCCGCGATTAGCTTTATAATCCTTATATTCACGATGTCTAAAATTTAGACCAGTATCAAAAGCAACGCACATATATTCAGGTTGTTCTTCATCTATTATCTTATTAATCATCTGAGCAAATCCATATAGGGCATTAGTTGCAACACCTTTTGAATTCATCATTAAATTACCCGTATATGCTGTGGCATAATAGCTACGATATACTAAATTATTTCCATCGACTAAGACGATTTTTTTTGCCATATTATCACCTAATATAAGTATACCACGAATAAATATTGCTAACCAAGATAAATGTTAAAAAATTTTTTTAGCTTATTTTGTCGAAACTATTGACGGCCATCAGGGGTTTTATTATGGAGGTCATGATTATGACTAAGAGTGAATTAACTTTATTAGTTTTCTTACTAGTTGTCATAATTATTTTATTACTTTTACAGTAACAAAATAAAACATCTTTACTCATTTGAATAAAGATGCCAACTAAACCGTGGTAGGCATCAAACTTGCAATGTAATGCCTCTCACAATTTAAGTTTATCAAAGATAATACTAATATTCAAGGATGTATTATCTTTTTTTTATTATAATTAAACATTAATCTATGTTCCTAAAATATAAGAACTGATACTTATTCTACTTCCTCCAGGCTTACCAATATTAGTATTTAGGTAAACGACTTGACTAATCATCTTGGCGTTCAAATTTAAAAGAAATATATATTGTCCATAATAAAGATAAACGGACACTGAAATCAATTAATTTATAGCATAATAAAAATCAGATGGAAATTGAATCTGACTTTTTATTTAATTAATTTTAGTATTCCAATAATTATTAATGACATAAATATCTCTAGCATATAACTAGTAAGAAGTATTACATTTGCTATCTTAGCTTGGCTAGGTACCATCAGCATAATGATAATTCCAATTAGCGAGATAAGCAATAATGTTACTGGGTAAATTAGATTTAGTATTTTTAAACAATTATTTTTATTTTTTAAAATCGGCAATATCTTCTTTTTAAAAAACAGAATAATTAATGATAGCAATACAATACCAATAAATACATCAATCAACCACATTTTATTAGTTATTATAATATTAACTAATGCCCCAATTAATATTATAGGAAGGGGTATAGCATTTTTTAGAATAATAAAATAATGTTTTTTATTCGGAATAGTTTTGTTTATAATTCTTGCTACATATTTTATGATAAGCGTTAAAGCTATAGTAATGGCCATTAGCAATAAAACACTTATACTCGCTTTATGAAGGTATTGTCTTCTTATATTTTGAAAATCAAAGTGCAAATATTCGTATTCTTCTAAGACAAAGGATATGGCATATTCTTCTTTTTTATTCTTGTCGAGATTTTCATAAGAAGAATATATCTTCTTGATTTCATTGTCTTCGGTTAGACCCATATAGTAATTAATAACTGTGGCATCTGGTTTGAAATTCATATTCTTTAATTCTTCACTTTGATTGAACATTGTATAAAGTGAGGTGGCTTTTAGAAGTAATTCATTTAGTTGTTTCTTTTCATCTTTTTTGATTTTTTTTAATACATAAATAGCTTGATTGTTTAAAACATCATACTTTTCCACATAATTCTTATCTTCTTTTTCAATTAACTCATAATAATTTTTTATTTTATCGTCTTGTAATATTGAAACAAAAGAATTCATGGAACGCGTGGATATTATTTCTGGTATATAAGTTTTAACGCCTTTTTTTTCAATGCTATAGGTAATAGAATTATTTATATATTTGGGAATGAATAAAAAGAGCATAGCCTCAATAATGCAGGCGATAACTAATACAATTACAAAAAGAAAATTTTGCTTTGGGATTTCTTTCATATTTATCACTTCACTTTTCTTCTATATTTTATCATCTATATGTGAAAATAAAAAGAACCTATTATAATTATAGTAAAGGTTCTTTATCTAATAATGTATGTTTTTTCATAAAGTAGTGTTTTTTACAAATAGTCGTTAGTATTGGTCGATCAGTAATAATAATGAAGCTCTTTTTCTTGAAATATTTTTTAAGGACAGTCACGATTATCTTTTCCGTATCTAAATCCATATTTTTAGTTGGATCGTCAAAGAAGTATATCTCTTTATTTAAAATGATACCTCTAATGATGTTCAAGCGAGCAATTACCGATGGAGCATTGTTGATATAATCACTGTGAATTATCGTATCTAAACCCTTGGGCAAGGTATTATACCATCCCATTAATCCTAGTTCTTTTATGTAATTTAGCAATTCTTCATCACTTACTTTTTTATCTAGTCTTAGATTCGCCCTTAAAGAGATATTAAATAATTCCACTTGTGAAGATAGATAGACAACTTCTAAAAGTTTAGTTGAGCGAACATCATCAATACTTAAGACGCCTGTGTCTAATTTATCTATACCACTTAAAATGTTTAGAATGGTCGATTTACCCTCTCCACTTTTTCCAATTATGCTAACTTGATCTCCTTTAATAAATTCGAAATTAGGTATTTTAATCGTTATATCATTATCTTTGTATTGTACAGTTCCACTGTCGATATTGATTTTTTTCCAATTATGATTATATTTGTAATCGACTGTATTAGAGAAATATTTATCTAGTTCCAATTTTATATTTTTAATAGCTAAAATATTATTTATTGCAGGTATTAGTTCATATAAAAGATTTTGTAGTTTAAAAATTAAAATGATAAAGAAGAGCAAATATCCAAGCATGTCATCATTGTTCCTTAAAATTAGAAAACAACTAATAAAAACAATGGTTAAGATGATAGTTAAACTTGTCGAAAAAAAGAGATCAGGAGAAACATCATTATTCTTGAGAATAATAATATCGCTTTCGTCATTTTTATCAAGTTTATCTTCACAGAAACTAAAGATATTCAACTTTTTTATAGTCATTATTTTCTTTATAAAATCAACTAACATATCATTATAATTACTACTTATTTTTTCGAATTTATTATTTTTTAGAAGACAATAGCGGATTATCTGCATTATCAATAATAATAGAGCAATAAAGATAGCTAAAATGACATTGATATTTATAAGACCCAAAAAGAAAATTAGCAAGCAGATAATTGATGGAATAATAAATTCAATTATATCATTGATCTTTTTGGTTTGAACATAGGAATATTCAAGTATTTTTTTAGATAAATTATCACCATCAATATTAACGAGATTTTCATTATCTATTTGTTTGATTTTTTTGAAGTACGAAACTTCAATATTATGTTTTAATTTATGATAACTCTTGTAAGATTGATCTTTATAGAGTTTTTTTAAAATATTTCTAATAGTATAGATAACTAAAAGAACGATAATTAACCCTATTGTACGATCATCTCTTATATCATGATTTATAAAATAGGCAAAAATAAAGGCAAATAGAATCCAACATACATATATAAATGTCTTAAAAATACCTAAAAGAATAATATTAAATTTTTCATGATTATTTAAATAATTTTTCATATACTTATCTCCAAGTATATTTATTATACTATATAATATCTCTAATATCTATATTTATTAATATTTTTCTCTAATGCTAAATTTTTTGCAAATACACTCTTCATAGTTTTCAATGTGGTATAGAGGATTATGAGTACTCCTTGCACCTACGACGCTTACAACTAAAGAAGCCGCAATACTAGCACGCATATAGGCCTTGCTAATCATCGCTTCGTTTATGCATTCACTTTCCAAATAGGTGCGAATAAATTCGGCAAAGAAGGCATCTCCTGCACCATTGGGATCAACGACCTTGGCAGGGGTTTCTATTTCCTTTTTGATAAATTCGCCATTGACGATAATATCACAACCCTTTTCACCCTTGGTAATGATTAATATCTTGGGATTTAGTAGATCATAAAGATCCGTTGAATCAATAGCGAATTTATGTTTTAGGCAATCATATACTCTTTTATTCATGCTAATTATTTCAAAACGATTACCTAGCATTTCTACTATTTCATCTAGTGATGAATATAATAAGCTTCCTAAGTATCCAAGATCAAGGAAGGCTTTATTAGGTACTGATGCGAGAATTTTAAGAGTGCTAGTCTTTAAGTTATCGACAATGATAACATCACTTTCTTCAATATGAGAAATAATACTTTCAATATCTAATAATTTCTTGGAATATCCGACTTCACGATGACAGTAAGGACACTCTTTAGAATATTTATTATTGTCTAAAAAGAAGGCCTTGGTCTCCCCTTCGATCCTCTTTATATTACTGGTGTCGATATCGTGAAGAGCAAGAGATGCAATAGCTAAATCACCCTTGGCATCGTTGCCACATTGTCCGAAAAAAGCCGTCTTAAAATAGGGAGATAAATTAACTAAAATGTTGGCACTTGTCTTGCCACCACATAGACCTATTAATTCGCCATCTTTCATATAATAATCAACATACATATCATCAAAACTTATTATTCTCATCTTACATACTTCCTTTAAAATAATATAATTCTTTTACACAATCATGATCATAATCAATATTTTTTAAATCTATTTTTTTATTTTTCGCCAAATTAGCAACTAGATAAATACTAGAAAGAGTAAAGTAAAAGTCATTGATTATATCATCTTTACTAATTTTCTTAAGTACGACTATTTCTTTCATGGATTTTTTTAAAATATGCACTAGAGTTTTATCTAAATCAGACTTATGACTCCCCAAAATAATTGCTTCATTTTGATGAGCCTTATTAATCGTACTTCGTCCATGACAATAATCGTATTTATAATTTACTATTGGAGCATTTAATCCCGATTCAATTAGAGTAGACTCTAAAAAGAAGGAGGATGTTTCCGAATCAAAGCCCGTATAAATATTGATTGTACTTTCATTTGATAAAGTTAGATTTTTATCAATTGATGCAAATATTTTATCTATGGTCTTATTAAACTTGTCTCCTAAATAGTATTTTAACATAATAGCCATAGGAATAAGCGTATCACTTATGGAAATAAAACTCTTACGATTAGGCATGGTATAATTGATGATAACTTCATCTTTTATATTACTCTTTCTCGTTGTCAATAAATATTTTTTTAAGTTATTATCTAAGCAGGCTTTTACACCATAGTTCTTTCCACTATGGGAACAGATAAAGATATTTTCATATAGTTGATAATCAAAGTGATTAAAACTATATGGTTCCATAGTATTGGATATCAACTTGTTCTTTTTAGCTAATATTTTTTCGGCAAACTTAGCTACAACTTTGGATCCTCCTACACCAATACATATAGTAGAACCCTTTATTCCTTCGAATATTTTTAAACACTCATCACAATTTTTAGTAGTGTTTAAAATATCATCATATAAATTTTCAATGTCTTCAAACATGTGCTTCACCTCATCATCAATTATAGGTTAAGATGAGGAAATATATCGACACATTAAAATTTTTCTTCTAAAATTTCTATTTGGTTGATACGTTTAAGTTCAAAATGTCTCAAGTCTTTTTTTACTTCACAGTAGGCAGCTAAGCCCCATCCACTAGTAGTTAGGAATAAATCTAAAGGATGAATTATTCGATCATTATTGCCTTTATTATAAGAATAGTAATTTATTTTCAACTTGTTATGATTTTTCATAGCTTTGACAATCGTATTATAAATGGGTTTAGTAATGCTATCCAACTCATGAATTTCATCTTTTGAGCCAAAATATATTCCGCGTATTTTATCACTTAATTCCCTTAATTTTTCCTTTTTATCATCTAAGACATTTAAGCTATCGAGAAATTCATAATCACTTTTTTGGAATTTGCGAGAAGGAATTCTGATACTTTGATTTAAGACATATCCCCCATATGGTCCCCTTATGGTATCGATATAAATGCCGGCTTTTTCTAAATCTTCTTTATAGGAACGAATCATGCGAGGTGTTACTTCTAAGATATCGGATAATTCTTTAATACTATACTTTTTACCAGTACTTAAAAGTTCTAATAATAAAATGGCATTGCTTACTTTACTCATATATTCACCTCTTAGTTAAATTTTACCATAAAAAAAATATAAAGCATACTCTTTATATTTCTTCTTTAAGACGCGAGATGATGCAATATTCACTGAAGTCAATTCTATTTAGATATTCTTTTAATTCTTCGATGTTTAAACTATTGATATCTTCTACAGTATCAGAATGTTCATAGTGGAAAGTTAAAATATTATCTAAGAAGGGAGATAACATTTTCCCTGGATGTTCCTCTCTTAAAATGATGGATATAATAACATTGTTTTTCCAAATTTTAAACTCTTCTTCATTTATCGGCTTCTTGGTGATAATATCTTGGACGCGGGAGATAAATTCATCAACATGGGAAGTAAATGCTCCAATTGAAATTGATGCTAAGTTCTCATTAAAACTACATGAGCAATCAATACTATAGACCATATATTTATTATCAACCATATAATTATAGATATCCGTTCCATCTTTAAAATTATGATTGATGAAAAATTCAAGATAGAATGATAACTTAACTAGTTCATATGGAGTAAATGGTGCATCTTTTATCTTATAGCGAATGTTGGTGTATTCTTCATTTTCAGAATCAATAATAACTTTGCCCTTTTTAGCAACTGTTGCTGGTTCATCGTGAGTTATTAAGGTATATTCTAAAGTTTTAATATCTAATTCTTTATAGGTATTTAAAATTATGTCTTTAACTTTTTCCATATCGAATTTTCCAGAGATACATATTATCTGATTATGAGGCTGATAGAAAACATCGTGACATAGTTTTATTTCATCAAAAGTAATACTCTCAACTTCTTCAACCGTACCTAAGTTATCAACCGGCTTTTCATAGTGATAAAAACATTCATTATTGGCTTCGCGAACATTACGGAAGCGATTATCATGAGCTCTCCTTATTTCTTCGAGTACGGGTTTTTTTATATTTTCTAGATCATCACTAGTAAAATGGATTTTATTAACCGTTTGCATTAATGCTACCATACTCTTTTCAATATCGAGAATATCATTGACATAAAAACCTGTACGAATACCGGTCGTGTAGCCATTAAAGGAGGCATATCTTGATTGGAAGTATTCTAAGGCATTGCCATATGGTCCCTTGTCAATTAAAGCATGCTCCATAAGATGAGCAAGACCTTTAGTTATAATATGTTTCTTATTATTGATAATAAACCCTTCAGTGTCCCCGCCAAAGTGGGTAAGAATTTCAAAGCAAGCTGACTTACGTGCATTATCCTGACACATGACTATTTTTAAGCCATTTTCTAAGGTAAAATAATCCGTTTTAATCATGGTTTTCACCCCTTAACACATATATAGTATTTAAATTCATTCGCTCGATGAAGGCAATTATATCATCAATATTCATATCTTTATAACTGTCATATATATCGGTAAGTTTTCGAAATTTTAAATCCGTATTAATCTTCGAAATTAATACGCCATATTTTGAATCACTTTCTCTTAACATGTCTACTTCTAGACCTTTTAGTAATTTTTCTAGACAATTTTTTAAGAATTTTCGATCTTTTAATGTTGCTAGAGTTTCCTTAACTAATTCAATGGCACGGTCTTTATTGGCATAATTTAAATGAGTTTCAATGAGAAGTAATCCATTATAATTATACTTTGCAACATTGGAAGAATAGACAAGATTGTTATTAATTCTTAGTTGCTTAAATATTAAATCATTTTCAGCTCCGCCTAATATATTGCCAATTAAGGATAGATATTCTTTCTCCTCTGGTTTAATATCTTTAAAATCGTATAACATAAATAAAGATGTCTGGTTAAACTTTGAAGTTTCTTCAACATATTCATGTGGTTGAGTATGAAGAATATGGTCGTATTTTAATGCAAATGATATCTCAGTATTTTTACTTGGAAAATACTTTTCTAGGAGCGATAAAATCTCCTTTTTTTCATAATTGCCAAAAACATATATTAAAGGATCGTTTTGCCTAATTATGGCATTATAAATTTCATAACTTCTCTTGGCATTGGCATTTTTTAAATTTTTCAAATCCGTTTCAATATTTAAAAACACTTCTTCTTGAGGATCGATTATTTTAATAAAGCGATTAAACGATTGAGCATATATGCTATTATTATTAGAATCGGTAATGCGATTATAGATATAATCTCTTTCTCTTTCAAAGATATTTTCATCAAATGATTCATTGCTTGCTAAGGGATTAAATATAGTCTCTTGAAAGAACTTTATGGCTTCTTCGATATCATATTCGGGAATTATGTCCTTTTGAGGTATTGATAAGTCAAAACGAATAAAGCCATTTTCTCCTAATGATCGCAAAGAAGCACGATAATGGAGAATTAACCTCTTACTTACTTCCACGGAAAAAGATTTTTCATTGGGATAATAATGTGAATGATTATTTAGAATATTAACCATTATTTCATAATTAAACTCATCTTCATTTTTAAATATAAAGGGATATATTAAACTTATATCAATGGTCTTGATGTTTTTATCTTCAAGCATTATTGGTTTAGTTGTTAACTTTACTTCTTTCATATTTACCTCTCTTATATTATTAATTATACCACATCTAAATCATGGATTAGATAAATTTATCTTACGACATATTAGAATAGAAAAGACGTTGGAAAGGAGTATCTATAAATGTTCCACGATTATCTTCATAATCATAAAAGTCATCAAATAAATCTTCGCGATTTAGCGTTTTATCTAAGTATCTGGCTTTTAAAACAGGATCAAGTTTATCTAATTCGTAGACAAATTTTGCCTCTTCACTCTTGCGATATTCAAATTCTTCCCAAAGATTAATAAAGTACTCTTTATTTTTAAAACTATCAAAAATATTATAAACTGCCAATCTTTCGCGTTCACTTTTCGTTAAATGTTCGTCTGTTCCTTCAACAATATCTCCTATAAGCGATTCGGCAATTTCGTGAATAATAATCATCTCATAGACTTTTTGCTTATCTAAATAATCAAGATGATAGACATGCATACAGACACTTGCAAGGGCAAACATTTGAATAGAATGCATGGCATCGCTTTCAATATTCAATGGGTCAACTTGACGATTAATCCATCCCTGACGCAAAATCTCTTTGACTTTTATCCAATTGTTAAATACTTCTATGTAACTGGGATAAAAGTTTTTTAAAAGCAAATATAAATAACCATTAGGGTTATGTTCTATGTCAATAGCAAGTTTATTTAAAAATAACGTCCTGCGATAATTAATTATATCATCAATTGTATAACTTTTTAAAACTCCTTTATAATATTCTTCATCTATGATAGAAAAAGGATAAACAGTCAATTCATCGCGATATTCCGGACGTTGGTTGGATATTGCTAGTATTTCAAATGTCAACATATATTCGTATAATTCTTTAGAACACTCTCCACTGCTTTCAAGTTCATGACCACATATCATAGCATTTACTAATTCGCCAAATAATTTATCACAAACACTTGGCTGTATAAGTTTGGCAAAAGCTTCATAAAAATCTAATATTTTCTTTTCTTCCATAGGCGACTCCTTTTTAGTTTGTATTATATATTTAAACTAATAAATAAGCAAGAAAAAAGAGTAAATAAATTACTCTTGATAGTATTCTGTATTTTTGTTTACACGACTAGTAACAATAATGGCAACGACAATTCCTATTGCTATTAAGAAGATTAATAATCCAGCCATATCATGGTCTGTTTCATCTTTAGCTCCTCTGACACATTCGGAATTCTTTCCACCATTTTCGATACATGAGACAGCATCTTTATCGCCCTCTTCATAAGCCTTATTGATTGTTTCTTCTAGCTTATCATTATAAACGTTAGCTCCATAAATATCACTTACAATAACTAATGGTGTTCCACTGACATCGGTTTCGAAACCAGCAGTAGCAAAGGTATTGGCAACTTTAGCACCTAGTTCATAATCCTTTGAGGGATTCCAATTTCCATCATATAACTCTTTAATAATTAAAGTAAATTTCTTATTATAAGAATCTAATCCTTGTAAATATTCTTTTTGAAGTTCACAGTAAGAACATCCTTCTTTTTCGAATAAATAGACTTTTACCATTTTGCTAACGTCTGCTGTCGTTGTCGTTGTTGTAGTCTTCTTTTTGGCGGCAAATACGGGTAATGGTAATACACATAAAACCAATAGTAAACAAATAATTATATTTTTCTTTTTCATAAATCTATGCTCCTTACGTAATTAATTATATCACACAAGTGCCAATTGTACATATTAATTTAATATTATCCACGTTTGCATACCCTTTTTATTAATTTTAAATGGTTCTAATTTAACTATTGAATCAATCTCTATTAGTGTCGCGTATTGGCTATTTTTCTTTTGACCCCAAAATTCTTCTGCAACACATAATTCTTTTTCGTATTTATCCTTAATTGATAAAATATTGGTTATAGTTAAATCATAGAATGTTATCTTTTTGATAGTAAAATAACCTAAAACTTCCCCACCCGATTTTTTTATTATAACGATATCATCTTTGGTTATTCTATTATATGGAGATATTTTATTTTTACTAAAACGCGATTCAATAGTTTTCTTGTGATCCATCATATAACTCAAACAAGGTTCAGTGAATATTCCCAAATGCCAAGTCTTATTTTGTAACTTTTGAAATTCACTTTTAGGCAATTGCTTGGCTAGATTATCTGCTATTTCACTATACATCATCGATATCTATTAGTTCATATTCACGAGAACCAACGCCAATCTTTTCGGCGACTTCTAAAATATGAATTCCGTTTTGACTTTCAATTCTTTCAACTAAGTGATCACGCCCTGGATCTTTAGACGAATAAACTAAATCGACACAAGCTTGATCTAGGGCCATAGGATCAAGGGAAGAAAGGATGCCAATATCCGCCATGCATGGATCTTCGGCTGTCTCACAGCAATCACAGTCGACGGATAAGTTACACATCACATTGATATAGGCAGAAGAATCCTTGAATAATTCCATAACCGTTGAGGCTGCTTCGGCCATAGCAGCAGTAAAAACTTCTTGGTCAGCAAAGAAATCCCAAAATTTAGATTGATCATTAGTCTGTCCAGCGGTATGAATATAGACTTTACCAGCTGTCGAGGCACAGCCAATTGATAACTGTTTTAAAGCCCCACCAAAGCCGCCAGCTGGATGTCCCTTAAAATGCGATAAGACAAGCAAAGAATCATAGTTCTTAATATTCTTTCCTACATAATTCTTCTTGATAACTTCGCCATTAGGTATTTCTAGTTCTAAATCAGGTCCTTCACTATCCATTATATCAACTGGAAAATATTTACTCCAGCCATGTTCTTCCATCAAGGCTTTGTGATGTTCTGTATCATTTCTTGCTCCGGGATAGGCTGTGTTGCACTCGACGACTGTTCCTTTAACATGTTCAATCATTGGTCGCATAAATTCAGGATGTAAGAAATTTTGATTACCCTTTTCTCCGGAATGGACTTTAACAGCTACATTACCAGGAAGCGTTATTCCTAAAACTTCATACATTTTTACAACTCTTTCAGGAGTTATCTCTTTAGTAAAATAAACTTTTGCTTTTTCCATTGTTTCAATCCTTTCAGTATATAGTTTTATTATAGCATATTATAAATGAAAAATTAGTGAAAATTAGTCGTTTAAAACTTTTTGATATAACGATGATTCAGAAACAAATCCCAAAGCAATTTGATATGGTGCCAAAGTATTTGGAATTATTCTTTCAATGACATATTCTTGATCACAGAGAGTGGTGATAACATTAGACATATCATTATTCTCGTAGACATTTCCCGAAACATAGACTTTATCTCCTACTTTAAATTTATATTTTTCATCACCTAAGTGATTAAGATTGGCATCTCTTATTATTTTAGGATAATCATAAAAAGCAATATCACCATCTACTCTCCCCCTTATGCCTGGCAATTCTTCATAAGATGTCTGTTGCCACATTCCCGCTTTACCTTCATAAGTAAAGCGATTATTCCATTCTGCTACCCATTTGTCAAAGCGGTCTAAATCGCGAGAGTCTAAATTGCTTTTAAAGCGATCAAGACTGGCATATATACCAACATAATAGCCATGGCGTTCCATTTCTTCACAATAGTATTTTACTATTTCAGTTAGAGTTTCTTTAGGCAAGGACATCTGACGTTTTTCTTCGACATCTAAAAATACCGGATATTCTAATTTTTTATTTCTGATAAGTCTTAAGGTGTGTAAAACTTCACTTCGGGCTTCATCTAAGGTTGTTGCATAGCTAAATAAGTAAACTCCATAAGGAATACCTAAATCTTCACAGGCTTTGGAGTTGCGCTCATAATAAATATCATCTTGCGCTTCAGAATCATTTCCCCAACCACATCTTATAATGGCAAAATCAATATATGGTTTAATGCGCGTCCAATCAATTTTCCCCTGATATGCTGAAACATCAATTCCCTTTTGCATTTTTTCACCTCCTACTATATTGTTATTCAAAAAAAACATTTTGTTATTTACTTATAAACTAGAGAAAATAAAAAAATGTATTTAGATACATTTTAATAATATTTTATATTTTGTGTTAATGTTATATTGGGATATTTTTTTACTAATCTCTCTTCCATATTATCATCTGTTTTCTCAGTGATGACATTTTGAGGAATTTTACTAGATGCAAAACCATAGCTTGATAATATTTGATTATTGAAATAATCCAAGGTTGCAAATTTAGGACTTGATATTTTTTCCCTATTCAATAAATTGTGACGCATATCTTGATATTCTCTAATTCGCTCTTGCAGAGTTTTTTCGCCAGGAGTATAAAAGTCGCTCGTTTGATTGTTATATAATTCATCTATACAATTAACTAAATGATCTATCTCTTTTTGACGGCGAGGATGCGATTCTAAGAGATGGTAGAGATTTATATTAATGGCATCATCTAAAGCTTTATAGTCAAAGATAATAAAGACATCTTGTGAGTCAACACCCAATACTTTTAGATATTCTCTTTTTTCGTCTCTTGGACTAAGAACTATTTCGTGAGTACTAGCCCCTTCTTGAAATATTTTATAGGCACTTTCATATATATTATATTTAGCAATTGTTTGAACCAAACCAAGTTGCATTAGATATTGCATTTCTTCCTCGGAAATGAAATTATTTTTTAAGATTGTTATATCTAGGTTAATTAAACATTCTAAATATTCATAGATATATTTACTAAAGATATTTTTATGACGCTTTAAGTATTCTAAAAGATATTCTCGACTTATTTTATTAGTATCTTTTGCAATTCTTTTTTTGAGCATATTATGTCCTCCTTCATTAATTATAATTTCAGGTCTTTTTCATTATACCACACAACATAAAAAAAATAGATTGTTAGTCTACTTTTTTGGCATCAATGATGTGATATGGATAACCACGTCGATCTATGTTATTGAGATTTAGATGCAAATCTTTGGCTGTTTTTAGTAATCTTTCATATTCTTCTAGAGGTTCTTGTTCATATTTTTTCACTTCTATTTCGACAAAATATCCAAGATTTTCTACCGTATCTAGAGCTATCTCATATTTTTCTAGATAACTATATGTTATGCGATTTTTATCGACAACAGCTATTTCTTCTAAATCTAAAACTTTAAATATTTTATCCATATTTGTAGCATCGTCAATTTCTACTTCATATTCATCACAGTGTGTGTTAATTTTAGCTCCTTCAGGATACCAGTGTTTATAATTTACTATTATCTGATTGCCCCTCTGACCAATTCGAAGCCATTCATAGGGATACTCATGGGCTAAAAAGTCACGGAACTTAGGTGAATAATAAGTATCTTTTTGGTGTATTTCTTTTAAAAATTTTCCATTATTATCCAAAACTAATTTTAGATTTTTATATTCTATATCACTTAATTTTATTCTGATTTCCGTTTCTATATCATTGCGGAGATTATTTCCATATAATAAATCAGTTATGCGAACTTCTAATAGAACACTTATTTTAGCTAGTGTATCTAAATCAGGAACAGTTCTATTGGATTCCCAACTGGAAATGGTTTTATCACTTACAAATATCTTTTCTCCTAATTCTGCTTGACTTAACTTTTTTTCTTTACGAGCCTTGAGTAGTCTTTCTCCTAGCGTACTTTCCTTTTCTGTCATATTATCACCTCTAAGTTCATTATAACATTATGAGTTATTCATTTTTCTCTACAATTTGTAGAATTTAAAGTTATAGAATATTTTATAATACATAGACTTATAATGGAAGTGATTTTGTGAAAGATAAATTAAAAAAAGTTGTTCAATTGTTTTTTCCAATTATTTTAGGAAGTTTAGTTGGACTAATTATAAAGAATAAGATAGATTATGATTATTTAATTAAACCTTTGTTTTCTCCACCTAAATTTATTTTTCCTATTGCTTGGAGTATAATTTACTTGTTAATGGGTATAAGTTATCTTTTATTAAATAGAAAAAATGATATTAAAGGATTAGAAAAGGGCGCCTATTACGCCCAATTTGTCGTCAATATTTTATGGTCAATTATCTTTTTCCTATTTAAATATCGCTTACTTGCATGTTGGTGGATCATTCTCTTAGATTTTTTAGTATTGTGGATGTTAGTTTTATTTTATAAGAATGATAAATTTTGTTGTTTTTTAAATATTCCTTATTTTATTTGGTGCTTATATGCCACTTATTTAACCATTGGAATATACATGTTAAATTAACCCAAGGCAACGTCAAGAATCATCATTATTGTAAACCCTATGGCGACACCTAGAGGGCCAAAATTATTACTTTCTTTTTGAGCATCGGGGATTAATTCGTGAACTACAACATAGATCATAGCTCCAGCGGCATACGCTAAAAGATATGGCAGTACTGGAACAACTAAACTCGTTAAGGCAATAGTTAATCCAGATGCTAGAGGTTCTACTACTCCGG
Source organism: uncultured Bacilli bacterium (assembly GCA_910577075.1). Taxonomy (GTDB): domain Bacteria; phylum Bacillota_I; class Bacilli_A; order RF39; family UBA660; genus CAG-582. Next base: position 14,446 of record CAJTKV010000007.1, on the reverse strand, counting down.
AAATGACTCCCCAAAAAAAAGATTTATTCTTACTTAAACCTGCATTCTTTAAAGGCATAGAGATGATTGCACCTTCGGGGAAGTTTTGAATAGCTATTCCTATAGCTAAAGCAAACGCTCCGGCTAAAGTTATTCCGGGAGCTCCCGCAAGAAAGCCAGCAAATATTACGCCGACAGCCATACCTTCTGGAACATTGTGAATTGTTACAGCAAGAAATAACATTTTCGTCTTTTTCATTTTATTTTCAATCAATGATGCATCACTGTTCATTTTTTTAGTTAAACGATCAATATATATTAATGATAAGATTCCTAAAATAAAGCCTATTGCCGGAGGTAACCAAGGAAGAGTACCTAATTCTTCACTTCTTTCAATGGCCGGAATCAAAAGTGACCAAACAGAAGCAGCTATCATAACACCAGAGGCAAAACCTAAAAGAATCTTTTCTAAGGTTTCGTTAATTTTATCTTTCATTAGATATACCAAGGAAGCTCCTATAGAAGTTCCAATAAAGGGTATCAAAACGCCTATTAATATTTTCATATAAACTTTTGTCCTTTCTTCTCTATGATATTCTATTCAGATAAAAGAAGAGTGTGCAAAAGAAAGAATTATCCCTGGCGTGATTTATCAATTTTAGATAATTGACGTTGATTAAATTCTTCCGTTAATTCATCATATTTGGGATAAGTAAGTTTGACAACCATATCGCGAATGACATTTTCATATTTACGGAAACTTTCAAAGAATGTGCGTTTTATGGGTAAAGAGCCAATATCCATAACATCATCCTCTACTAGTTTCAAATAATCGGATAAGATATCGGAAGAGACTCCAACATGGGAAAACATATAGCTTATATATTCCTTGTAGACATTTATGTCAGATTCAATATTTCTTTCTTGTTCGGCATGGGCATATGCCGTTTCCGAGTGTAATACCCCTGGTAAGCCTATAAAATCACGAGCATGCGAACGGCGATTCTTTTGATAATATTCGGGAACTTGTAAATATGTCGTGTGGAGATATGTTTGGTTTAAGTATTCGATATATTCTTGGTATTGTCTTATAAATTCTTTGTCACTTATCTCTTGATGATTTACAAAAAAGCATTCTGGTTTTAATTTACTTTGTTGAACAGATCTTTGGGGAATATAACCTAAAAATGCCAATACCAAATCAACGGCTAAAGCAGAATTAGTCTTGTATATAAAGACCGGATAATTTTGCAGTTTTTCTTTAAATTCTTGATCTTGTGAATCTTTTAAGAAGTCCTCTTGGATTACCATTACGGCATTTTTACTTATATCTAAAGAACTATCTTTTAAATCAAAAAAAGTATCTACGGGATTTAAGTTGACTAATTTTGGATCATTTATTCGCTCCTTTAAGGGTTCAATAATAATTACCGATTTGCCCTTGTCAAATTCAACTTTATAACCAAACATTTGGTAAATATTTGATGCTAAACTATTAATGCTAAAATGTTTAGTATCGCGATATCGGGGAGCTATAATGTTATATGCTTCATAATTAATTTCTTCATGTGGACATCCAACTTCTAAGTCGCGATAATAATCGTTAACTCCATACCTTAAATAACCTATAAGGGAATAAAATGGATTTTCGATGGGAACATAGGCATTTCTTTCATCTAAGGCAAAGTATTTAAAGTTACGAGGATAATTTTTTTCCGAGGTAATGCGAACCAAAACAAAGTCATCTAAAGAAAAAGCAATAGGTTTAGATGCTAATATACTTTTAGCTTCTATTATTGCTTTTTTAATGCTCTCTTCATCTTCTTCATAGCCATCAATGTAATAGATGTTATCAGATGTCTTTTTGATATATTTACTGGCAAGTTCTTCTAATTTTTTCATAATACCCCTTATCTAGGCTTGTATGTCAATAAGACATTTTTTAATGTTTTATTTTTTTAATTTATATTCTTTAATATCAATATCAGGCATAAGTTGAACTTTAGAATAGTCCACTTTTTCATTGAGAAAGTTTGAAAACTCATCTAATAAAACTCCTTCAATTGTTGGATGTGCATCTGCTTCACAATCGAAGATGCTGGCATCTCTTTTAATTCTGCTAAGAATATTGGGTAGATTCTCGATATTTTTTAAGTCTTCGGAATAAGTTGTTTGCTGGTCTTTTAGAGAACTGATTTGATTTACTATCTCTTTTAAGGTGTTTTGGGATAATTCTTTTTTCCTTGCAACTTCCTCTTCATCTATATTTGCATTCTTTTTATTTTGGATATAGCTATAGAGAGGATTCACAGAAGATCCAATACTCATTAGCAGACAAGCTACCGGAATGACGTCATAAATTACTTGCCATTTGGTAAGGTCCGAAATGAAGAAGATATCATACACATAGTGCATTAATATTTCAGTTGCTACACCGGCAATAGGATAAATAATCCAAGCAGTTTTTAAGTTCCTTTGGGCTTCACAATATTTGGAATAGGAAGATTGAAGATATTCTAACTCGGCTATTTTGTCTTTTTCCCTATCCTTTTTGCTATTTAAAATTTCTAATCGAGAAATTATTCTGTTTAATTTTTCTTGCAATATATTTTTTTCATTATCAAGCATATTATCCTCCTAAAGTTCATTTATGCTATATAGTAACATTACTTTAGAGGGGCGTCAAATAAAAAATAACTTATTAAGCATAATAAGTTACTTTCTTTTCGTTGCTTCAATGTATTTATCATAAAATTCATTGCTCATTAAGTAAATCTTTTTAGCAGCTTCTGTTCTTAAATATTCTTCTTTGCATCGAGCAAAAGAAAATAATTTTATTCTATTGCGATCAAGAGCATCTGCATCTTTTAATATATCGGATAAAAGTTGGATATTTTTCTTCTCCTCATCAGTAAATTCATAATTTTTAAAGTTTACTTTGTTTTCCTTTTGAGCATGAGTTTCGATGAGAAGTTCTATGATATTTAAAGTTTTATCATCTACTTCATCTTTAAGAATTAAACGAGCTTTTTTAGCACCAAGTATTCCGTGATTCTCACCAAAGATATTCCAAGTTCTTCCACAGTCATGATATAACGCTGATTTTAAGACGATTTCTTGGTTTGCAACAGATATTCCATTTTTTTCTAATTCGTGAATAATCCAAAGGGAATAAATTATTACTCTTTCCGCATGATTTAGACTGTGATAGGGAATGGTACTATTTGTGTATAGTTTTTTCTCGATGCCTTCGTTAACAAGTTTTGCGACTAAATCTATTTGATTTTTATTTATGCCAATATCATAGAGATATTTAAGTTCCATTCTCTTTATGTAACTTTTTTCCATTCTAAAACACTCCCTTTCTACTAGTTATATAATCCCATAAAATGGGACAGACATTTTCTATATCTATTTTAGTATTTTCTAGACAATATTTAAAGATATCTTTTAATTTATATGATTCATCTTCTAAATAACATATTTTTATTTTTTTACTATCTATTTTATGATTGCTAAAAGCATGTAAATTCCATTTATCCATGCTATTATTTTCTAGAGTTGAATATTTTTTAGAATATCCCATCAGTTCTAAGTGTCTCTTTTGATATCCTCTGGCCTTTATTTCGTCTTCATCGTGATAATTAAAATCGACATTTTCCTCTAAATCAAGTTTTAGTACTATGGAATCATTTAAAAATCCATCGAAGATTTTAAAGGCTCTTTTTCTTTGAAGTTTGCTCTTTTTTAGAGTACCAAAATAGCCATCAGCAATAAACATAGGAAACCATTTTTGTCTCAGGAAGAAGGCTCCTAGTTGGTATATGAAAGGAATGACAGGAATATAAAAATAACAATTAATCCAACAGTCAAATAGTAATAAAAAGTTATCGATACCTTCGACGAAAAAGACCTTTTTGCTCTTTTCAATATATTTGGCATGGGCTCCAATATTGGGTAGTAATCCATGCATTTTAATATTTTCAAGATTTTTTTCATGAGTCATGTGGAAATAATTATGATACATGTCTTTTTTACTTAAAATATATCTTTCCATACAATCACTTCTCTTCTAAAGTTTTTAACCATTTAAAGTAACCATATAAAAATGGCAAATCTCTTTTTATCTTTATCTCGGTATTTTTACGCATATATTCTAATATATCGCTGGCTTTATAAGAATCTCCAATTTTTAATAGATGAATTTTTTCTGGTTCAATTTGTTTATCAGAGTATGTATGCATATTCCAATATTCCATATATTCATCATTGACATTGGAATTATTATACATAAGCTTTAATAATTTCTTATCAAAATTACCATTTTTGACCTCGTCTATATCGTTTAGGGAGTAATCACTGAAGTATTCTAGGTCTAGCGATAAATAAACTGAATTATCGAGTATATTCTTTAAATTTTTATATTCTTTTAGGCGAATCTTCTTCGACTTAAATTCACATTTGACGACAAAAGTTAGAAGGGGCTGGAGCATTTTTATTTTAAGAAGATTAGTCGCAAGTTTATAAACGGGCTTATCTAATTTTTCTCCCGGCATATCAGATAGGGATTTGGCAACCAACCAACGAAGCCAAGATTCCATTAAAACAAGGGAATTTGTAGTGCCAATGGTGAAAAAGATCTTTTCACTTTTTTCGATTCCCACGGCATTATCACCAATGGTGGGAATTAAACCATTATTTAAGATACTATCTAAATTATTGATATTTGTATAATGATAATAAGCATTTTTGGGCAATTTTCTTATATCAATGGATTCATATTGCTCTAAATCAAAATCACGCATGTTTTTAAACTCCTATAATCATATTTTTATACATTAATTTTATCATAAATAATTCTTATTATTGCAAGATTATTATAAAAACGATGTAAACACAATAAATAAAAAAGTACATTTACATATGTACTTTATTGATTATATCCTCACATTTGGTTTCAATCAATTCTTTTAAAATATTTTCATCTAATATTTCGCCATGCGATATTTTGCTTTCTAAATCCTTGATACTTATTGGTGGTATTTCACTATATAGTTTTTCATTTGTCGGTTCTATTACACTCTGTCTAGCCTTTGAAGATAGACAAGAATATATTTTATCGAATTCAGGTAAATATACATCATAACCAGAGGTTACAGGTGTTGGAGCTTGAGTATTAGGCGGCGTTAAAACATATATACCGTGTTTATATGCTTCCTTAGTATTTGCCAAGGCCTTTTTTTGAGTGAAGTACTCATTAAAATCCGTATTTTCGCTGCCAATTAGTTGATTATTCAAATAGAAGAACAAATTATTTCCAACCTTAACAATAACTATTCCGTCTTGATTTATAGACATAGATGTCGTAAGTGAGTGTCTAAGTTCATGTCTTAGATGGACATCATAATTTTCCTCGGGACTAGCATAAGGATCAAAGACTATATATCTTCCCTTTTCGATGCCATCTTCTTGTTCAAAGATGCTAATCATCTCCCCGTCTAATTTAGATAAATCAATATTGGGAGTTTCTTTTGCTAAATCCATATTGGTATTAAATACGACAAGTCTATTATACTCTATTATAGCTTTTTTATTGGCATTCTCACGAGCTTCTTTAACTATTTTTCGGACATCAATATCTTTACTAAAATTATTACTTGGTGAAGTAACTAACTCATTAATTTCATCATCACTCATTAATTCAACCTTTGATGGTTGTTCTAAATCTTGGTTATAATAAAATATTTGATGCATTAAACTTACATCTTCAAGTTGAAAATCAGCACCGGAATCTACTACTCTTTTATCGGATTCGGACAAGTATGGATATAGATAATCTCGAAGTATTGATCTAAGGGATTCTAAATAAATTATGCTCTTATTTACCATGAGATAATTTAATAATGCTAATTCTTCCGATACACATTTTTGGTTTTCTTCCATATCACATAGGTATTTTTTAATACCATTACTATAATACTCACAATATTCTTGATAATGCGAATCACTGATTATTTGTTCATCGGTAAAATCTTCAGGATATTTTTTTAAATATCTTAAAAAAGTACATTTCAATGAGGTTAACATCTCAATGCTTGTCTTTCCACGGCTTTCGCCATATCTCTTTACTTTTTCCATATCTATATCGGGATTAAAAGACCAAATTCCTTCAATATTATTCTTTAGATGATTAGGTGCTAAGTCAAATGTTATAAAATTTTCGCCATATATATTATTCAAGACATTTCTTGGCTTTCCATCAATTGTATATCCACTTAATTCATAAAATTCTTCATTGATATAAGCCCCTTGAAAGCCAATAAAATTCTTTATAAAATCTAGAGTTGTATCGGCAGCTTTTTTAGAATACTTTTGATTTATTTGCTTTCTCAAATTTGGTATTCCAATAAAAAATAGAAAATTAATTTTATCAAAGTTTTGATCAAGTAAGGTTCTTGTCTCTTCACCAAATTCGTCAACTAATTCATCGATAAGAATATCCTTTTTTTCTAATATTTTTCTACAATAATCATTTTTTGTCTTTAATGCCATTTGAATCTTCCTTTTTAAGTTATTTTACTGTCTATTAAATCATTTGGTAAGGGTTTTATTTTCTATTTAATATGCATATACATTCAACGTGATGTGTATTAGGGAACATATCTAAAGCATTTATTTTTTCAATAGAAAAGAATTCTTTTAATATCTTTAAATCTCGTGCTAAAGTTAGAGGATTGCATGAGATATATGCAAGTTGTTGAGGTTTTATTTTGATAATTTGATCAATTGTCTCTTTATTTAAGCCACTTCTTGGGGGATCAACTATTATAGTATCGAATTTAGTGTTAATTTTCTTTAATATCTTAGATGTATCTCCTGTATAGTAATGCGCATTTTCTATTGCATTATTGTGAGCATTGTATTTGGCATCTTTTATAGCATTGCCAATTTTTTCAATTCCATAGATATTTTTATATTTATCTTTGAGTGATAATCCTAAAGTTCCGACTCCACAGTATAAATCAAGGAGATTTTTACCGGACAAATGATTATTAAGAATATCAAATATCTGTTTTGCCATATAATTATTTACTTGAAAAAAAGCATTATAGGAAATTTTAAATTTTAGTTCGCCAATATAATCATAAAAATAATTATTTTTATAAATAGTCTTATCATTGATAACTATTCCTTTAATGTTGGAAGGAATATTGTCCTTTAAGAGATATTCTTCATCAGTATTAATGGATATTAAAATATCGTCTTGGTAATTGCTTCTAATAACTATTTCTCCATTTTTTATTTCTAAAAAATCATGATTATTAATAATCTTATTGATACTTGATGAGGCAATTAAACATGATTCTACTTCGATAAATTTATGAGTATTGGCATTGTAGTATCCAAATTTATTGTTCTCTATTTTGAGAGTTATTTTATTGCGATAAAATAATTCACGATCATTTTTTATTAAGCGAATATCGGCATCAATATCGGCATATTTTTTTAAAATTTCCCCGACCTTAGTTACCTTGTATTCTTCCTCATATGCACAATTGATATGCATGAGATTACAGCCACCACATTTTTGGTAGTAAGGGCATTTAGGAATGACGCGATTCTTATTTTCCTCTTTGATTTCTGTTGCTATTCCAAAGGCATAATTTTTTTTATCTTGGGTAATAGTAATTGATACTTCTTCGTTTTCTAGAGCATTTTCGACAAAGATGATTTTGCCATCTTGATAAGTTATTCCTCGACCTTGATTATCTAATTTAACTATTTTCATTATTTTTTGTATTCATATAGTTTTTTTACTTCCTTTATAGATAATTCACGATATTCTCCACTTTTTAAATTATCTATATTTAAGAAAGCATATTCTGTTCTAGTTAGTTTATCTACTAAATACCCCATAGATTCAAATACTTTTTTTACTATATGATTTCTTCCTTCTACAATAGTTATTTCAACAATACAAGTATCTTTTATCTTATCAACATTGCGAACTTTTACTCTAGTGGGAAGGCATTTTACTCCTTCGATATCTATGCCTTTTTTTAGACGCATTAAATCACTTGGTTCTAATATCCTATTCAATTTAGCAACATAGGTCTTTTCAACATTTTTTGAAGGATGCATTAATATATTGGCAAGTTCTCCATCATTAGTTAGGATAAGTAATCCCGTCGTATCATAATCTAATCTTCCAACGGGATAAATACGTTTATTAGTATCAATATAATCAAGAACTGTCTTGCGATTCAAATCATCACTTACAGTGGTAACGACACCTCTTGGCTTATTCAAGAGATAATATACTTTTTCCTCTTTAGCAAGAGAAACGCCATTGATGGTAATAACATCATCCCCCGACACTTTAACACCTAATTCTGTAACTTTTTCGCCATTGACATAAACTTTGCCAGCCGTGATAAGTTCTTCAGCTTTACGACGCGATGTATAACCAGAGGCAGCTATTACTTTTTGCAATCTTTCCATATTACTCACTATCCTTTATATCTCGAATTATATTTTCGATATTTTCAATAAGTTTACCAATGTGATATCCGTCGGCAAAACCATGATGAACCATTATCATAAGATTTATATAGCATCTGTCCCCCTCAAAAGTAAAACGATCCCAATTTAGTTGAGGAATAGTAATACTCTTCTCAAAGGGAGGAACAACACCTGTAAAATTAAACCATGGCTGACAAGATATCCAAACGACGTCATGTTCTTCTTTGCCATGATATTCACCCTTTAAAAACTTACCCTTTATCGCATCAAAGTGTTTTAAAAATTCATCATAGTCATCAAGCATTTCACATGTGTAAAAGCCAATCGTATTATCCTCTAAAATATCCGTAAAACTTGGTCTAATAACGTCACATTTATATATTTTTCCGTCGATATAACGATACTTAAATTCATCAACATTGTTCATAGCTTTTGTTAGATAATATGCTATAGTAGCATAATAATGTTTTTTTACCTTGCATAAGTTATAGATATTAGTTATATCTATTCTCGTTGTTACAAAAGAGAAAGGATTGGTTCTGCTATTATACATATTGAATATTTCTTCTCTTTTAAAATTTTCTATATATTCCATACAAATTCTCCGTTTTCTTTACTTATTATATCAAATTGTTTGGTTAAAAAATATAGATTTATCAACAAAAAAAGAGAACTTTGGAATATTCTCTCGTTAATTAAAGATATTTTTAAAAAACATTTTTATTCTATCCCATAAGGATGTCTTAGATTTTATCTCCTTATCCTGGGTTATTTTATAGACATTTTCTTTAAAGTAAACTTCGTCATCTAAACTTATGATGGCATATCCCAAACGATTAGTTGAATCATCTATTTTTTGCACTTCTATTTTTATATTTTTTAATTCTTTATCCGTAAGTAACATATTTATATCGTTTTCAATATATCCTTTTTCCTCTTTCATGAACTTATTTTTATCGAGAACTTTGACTAATTTATAGCGGGAAAAATACTCCTCATATAAGCTTTCATGAATGGCAAAGTCATCTCTTTGATCAAGGGTTACTATTACCAAATTTTTACCATCTTTACTTGCCGATGTTACTAATGTACGATAGGCCTTTTCAGTATAGCCCGTTTTTCCACCAGTAGTATATTTGTAATTGATGAGGAGTTTATTCTTGTTATACCAATCATATGTCTTATAATTGGTTTTAGCCATATAATGCTTAGTTGATGTTATATCTTTAAATATGCTATTTTTCATAGCATAACTCATGAGGATAGCCATGTCAGTAGCTGTTGAGGTATTTCCCTCACCCTTATCATTTTCTAGACCAGAGGCATTGATAAAATGTGTTTGATACATACCTAAGGATTCGGCCATCTCATTCATAAGTTTGGCAAATCCTTCTTCAGATCCTCCAATGTGTTCGGCTAGAGCAATTGCAGCATCATTGCCACTTCGAAGCATAAGTCCATATAGGAGATCTTTGATGCTTATTTCTTCGCCAACTTCGATGTATATTCCCGAGCCAAAACTTCTAAGAACACTTTGATCAATAGTTATTACTTCGTTAATATCGGTGTTTTGAATCACAACTATGGCCGTCATTATTTTGGTAGTAGAGGCAATAAGTTTTTCCTCTTTTTCATTTATGCCATAAAGAACGCGATTGGAATCCATATCCATAACGACAATCGATGCTTGAACACTAAGTGGTACTAAATACAACAAAACTAATAATAATATCTTTTTCATAATACAATTTATGCACAAGGAAAAATATTATGAAAATTTGCATTTTTTTAATTTTTTAAGTATAATATGTACCGATATTTAATTAGGGGTGAATTGTATGAAAAGATTGGATATAGTTACTGCTAAACTAAAAAAATTATATGGTGTTCTTTTCGATAGCAAAAATTTCACTGATTCTGATAAAATCAGCAGTGAGGATATAGAGAATATTAAGAACGAAATTAGAAAATATGAATTGGAAAAGAAGGCTCTTTACCTTAAGGAATCTAATAAATTTTTAAAAGAAATGCCTTGGCTTATGGGAAATGAGACTTATAAGAAAATTTTGACTAATAATGCTGAGTTTAATTACCTTTTTTTAGAATTGATTCATAAATGTCCAAATATAGTAAATGATATGGATATTTTAATGCCTATTGTAAACTTTATCAATGGGGGCACGAATAAGATTGCGAGATTGCGCGAGGTTTTATCTTTCAACCGCAATGTATTAAATGATGCCAAACTCTTAAGAAGAATTAATGATAATTGCTTTCCTCAGATAAAGGAGATTTTAAAAAGCATAACTTTAATGAGCAACCCTAGATTTAGAGAATACTTGGCTAATTCCTATATTTTAAGTGATAGAACTTATGATAATGTTCGATTAATGGAAAGAGCTTTTAAAGAAGGATTAAACTGGGATTTTGTCTTGGCTTTAGGAAGTTATAAACATGCCAAAGATTATTTTAGAATGAATATGTCGAAAGAATTGCTTGATCATATTGCATCGGCAAAGACTAAGACTCTTAAAAAGCAAATATTATCTATAATGTATGATTGTCAAAATGAAAAGATATTGAATATTTTGGCAAGATATTTTGAAATAGGTGTAATAAGAGAACAACTTTTAGATGAAAATTCTTTTTATTATAAATTACTTATTAGTCCCCTTTATGAAGGTGTTTCACATAGGGAATATGCTTCAATGGAGAGTATTGATATAAATCAAGAATTTACTGATATGAAAGTATCTAAAGAACTATTTGAACAAGTAGCTAATTCTAATACTAAGACTTTAAAGAAGCAAATGTTAAAACTGATTTTTAACTGTAATAATGAAGAAATATTAAATATTTTGACAAGTTTCTTTGAAATAGATGAGGTAAGAGAACAACTTTTAGATGAAGATTCTTTTTACTATAATTTACTTATTAAACCTATTAAAAAAGGAACTGATGTAGCCAAATACGCTTCTATTGATGAAGTTTTAAGTTCTTGTTCGAAAAGATTTGACGATTATATATTAACTTGTGATAATACAGATATACTTGCTCATAGTTTTGATTGTATTACGAATGGTTATATATATTATTTTAAGGATGGAAACCTACATCAAGCGCCTGTTAGGGATTTTACAAAGAGTTTTAATAATGCAATCGAGAAATTTTATCAAGTATTAGATTTTATCAATAAAGTACCTGCGGGCAAAGATCAAGACTTTTTAAGTCAAAAATATGAAAAATATTTAAATGATAATTTAAGGGAAGTAGCGAAATCTGCTATTTTGGATAATCAAGATAAAAAATTATCTGAGGACGAATTAATGGAATGGCATAATTACGTAGATGCTACTTATGGAGCAAACAAGAATATTACTGATGAGGATAATTTTGAAGTAATAATAGGTTATGGATTAGATTCATTTGATGAATCGGAAAGAGAAAATTTAAATTATTCCTATTGCTGGACTATGGCACCGCAAAAGGCAGTGTTTAAATAATTTGTATACACAAAAAAGAGAATCACTTCTCTTTTTTATTTATCGTCATTTGAAGATAAGATACTTTCGAATTTCATATTTTTTATGGTCATTCCTAGGGATTCATAAAACTTTATAGCGGAGCTATTAAAGGACCAGACATTAAGTTCTATGGCATCGATTCCTTCCTTTTTGGCCTTATCTAATAGATAATTGTAGAGTTTTTTCCCTATGCCCTTTTTTTTGATAATGATCATCTACGACAATATCTTCTATAAAATAAGTTGTTCTTTTCTTTATAGTGGGAATGGAGTTTGAAATCTTTTTTGTAGCCATTAATAAGCCAATTATTTGATTATCTTCTTCATAAGCTATATTCAAAGCATCTTTATCATTAATAATATCGGCATAATATTCCCAAGGTAAAGGGTTACCTTCCTCATAGATGTCAGGCCTATTTTTATAATGCAATGCGTGAACTTGATAAACAAGTCTTTTAGCTGCTTCATAATCTAACAGTTCTAAATTCCTAATCATTTCCTATCTCCAATCAGTTTGGTATTTTCTATATCAAAATACTTCTATATTATCTATTTTATCTTTAAAACGGTATAATTTGGCTGGCTTTTTACCTTCAAAGTTAGCAACTTCTCCCGTATCCTCAACTAAATCTAAACTCAATAATTTGCGTCTAAAATTTCTTCTATCTAAACTTACTTCAAGAATAGCTTCATAGGTTTTTTGAAGTTCAGGCATGGTAAAGCAATTGGGAAATAAACTAGCTAAAATATTACTGTTAATAATTTTTTTCTTGAGTGCTTCTAGGGAACTTGCCAATATTTCCTCATGATCATATGCTAAATCAATTACCTTTTTAACATCGACAAAGGCCGCATCGCTGGTCTTTAAAGTTTCCTTGACAAAATTGGCCTTATTAATATCTATTACGCCAAGATAAGAAACAGCAACCATACGCATACCATGGACATTTACCAAAAATAAATCTATATTATCTATGCCAGTTTTTTCTCTTACTTCCCTTTTTAGACCACTTTCAATATCTTCATTATTATATAGTGCTCCACCTACTAATGCCCATTTGTCTTTAAAAGGATTATTTTTACGTTTTATCAATAAGACTTTAACTACACCATGGTCAACAGTAAAGATGCTAGATATGACATGAATCCCCTGATTTTTATAAAGTGGATTATTTACTTCCATAAACTTACCTACTTTCCATTTTTCTTTTTAGTATTATTCTTTTTAGGTTTATCTCTTTCAATAAGATATTTATTTATCTGTTTATCTAAGATATCGCTTATTACAAGATAGGCAATTAAACAGAATATTAGAAGGGCGGCATCTAATAAGAAATTCCAGATATCTCCCTTGTAAAGAAAGTCTATGGCAAAACTGAGGGTAGCATAAATCATCCCAATGATGCCAAATATTCTCAGTCTATTGCCCTTCTCATAGATTTTATTTTGATTGTATTCACTATTTTTATAGTCTAAGCGAGCTTGTTTTTTTTCCTCTTTACTTAGTCTTTGATATTTATTCCTCATAGAAATCCTCCTTGTTGTAGAAAAATCCTTTGCGATAGAGTTTTTCTCTAATTTTTCTTTCTAATTCGTATCCTTCGTATTTTTTTTCTAACTGTCTTTTGGCTTTTTCATATTCATGTTTGTATACTTCATGATCATCAATTTCATAGTTATTTATAATAGGCATAATAATCTCTTTATCATAGCCAAGATTAACTAAATCATTGATTATCTTCATTTTTAACATTTTAACAGAAGAATTATGATTAGTATTAACTTTTTTGCTAACATATTTGTCAATTTTTTCTTCCCATATAGAAGCATCAATGTTACTTAAGGCATTATTAATATAAGTCTCATCTAGTCCCAAAGTTAAAAGATTTTTGGCGATTTTTCTTGGACCATTATTTGATAAGTTTATCTGATCGTTTATATAAGCTTTTAGATATAATTCATCATCTAAGAATTTATTTTCTTTTAGTCTAGCAATGGTATCATTTATGACATTCTCGCTGATATCTTTTTTCTTTAAATATTCATATATCTCTTTTTCACTTCTTAATTTTTTAGTTATATATTTTATGGATAAATAATAACTATCTAATTCATCATTGTACTTTAATATATCTTTTAAAACTGATGCACTGATGTCCTTCTTTAATAGTAGTCCAAATTTGATGATAACATCATCATAAATGGTATAATCAACATCGTCAATTGTAACTTTATATTGATTGCTTTTACCCTTGGAATATTTTTTTATTTTCATAATGCCCTCCTTACTTGCATTATAACATATAATTAGCCAAAATAATCATTAATATCTTTTTTATAACCAAATATTGTGGTATTATTAACTTAGGGTGACTAACTATTAAAAGTCAAGAGCTTTAAAATAGTTTGTTGTAAATTGGA
>CAJTKV010000006.1:50941-62664 GCA_910577075.1 uncultured Bacilli bacterium | reverse complement strand
CAACTCCTATAGCTCTATTTGCTAAGCCATTATTTTTTATCATCTGATCTTTGCCAAGAGATTCTCCACCAGTAAAATATGCAGCCGCTCCTTGACCTACAGCTGTAGTAAGTTTTTTGGTACTAGAATCCTTTACTTGACCATCTTTGCCAACTTCTTTTCCCGGAGCGACCTTTGTTCCTGGAGTAGCACCTTCAGGCGCTGCTTCTCCTTGATTATTAGAGTCTTCTTTGTTTCCACCTTTATTATTAGATGAAAGCGGATCATTTTCATTAGGCATATTGTTATCTAAATCGGCAGTCGTTGAACTTGGTGATGTAGGCACTTGAACATTATTTCCAACATTATTGGCTGCATTGCTTGCAGCATTAGCAACACTATTTGCTGCGTTATTGGTAGCTCCACTTGCTGCATTCGCTAAGCCATTATTGGCTGCATTACCAGCTGCATTGGCTGCTCCCGATGCCATATTACCTAAGTTCATACGATTACCTCCTAACTATTAATTTACTTGCCCCTTAAAGGCAACTTTATAGTTCCACACTCCATTTTCTATAAATTCATACATATAATTTGCGCTGTCAATAACTGTTATTGTTTTATTCGAAACTTTATATCTATCAACCTTATTGTTCAAAGTTCGAGCATTAATTATCGTCTTTATATATTTTTCATACTCTTCATATTTATTGTTAAAGCGATTTTTCTTTTCTGCATCACTGACATAATCCCACGATAATTTCGGGTTATTTACCATTTTATTGATAAAATCCTTATAGTAGCTGTTGAAAACATCGTACTTTTCAACAGTAATTACGCGATACTCATTATCCGCATATTTATAATTAACATAGGGAATATTTTCCGGTTCAGAAAGCATTGGATCATTAAATACCTTTTTATCCTCAATATAATTATAAATACTATAACCTACTAAAACACCTATCAATACGAGCAATATAACAATCCAAACTATGTTATCTTTAATTATGTTTTTTACTTTATCCATTACAATTACCTCCAAAGAACTTTTCTTCTATAGGTTTAATGGAATAATGAAATTTATTTCCATCTAAAATGATTTCATAATATATAGTTTTATTAACACCAGAACTATTCATAAATATCTCATCGCCCTTTACAATATAGCTTGTAATACCTTTGGCAATATCCTTAGAACACATTAATCCGCCTCTATATGATAGGGCTTTATCCGCATCACTTATGATGTTGATAACTGTATCTTTATCGACATTTTTCTCTTTGGTATATTCTTCATCTAAAATGTGATATACACTTTCATATTCATGAGCATTTATAAAGGAATAATACTTATTTATGGCATTTGTTACAGTGTAATAGCGGTTATAATCTGTAACTACACTATATTTATTTTTCGAATAATCAATTCTTTTTTCCCTTTGAAAGGAAAAGTCTGGATTAATTATTTTTATAACAATTAATATTAGTAGAAAAATAACTGCTACAATAAACCATGCTATTAAAGTCTTTTTCTCTCCTTCGGATAAATCTTTAATCATCTTATTCCTCCTACTATAACCCAAAGATATTATATCTATATCTTCCCATTTTTTTATCTACTTGCCAAGTCGCATAAGCTTTTTGATCTTCTGCCGTTGTTTTTACACACGAACCAGTTCCATCTTTTTGACATTCATTTTGATTACAAGTAGCTTCAACTACTCTACTTCTTTCCGATGACAAATATTCCTTAATAGATGGAAAATAAGCACATCCTCCTAATCCCCAATCTATACCACCATTTTTCCTATAGAATATTTTATACCAATAATTTCCTATATAAGCATACTTATTCATCATCTCTGAAACTGTATCATATCCTTTAACAACATCGGCAAATCCAGCAATTCCATTGGATAATGAAGTATATTTAGAACAAGCATCGACACTTGCATTATTATAGCATCTAATTCCCCAATAGTTATTTGTACTTCCACCAGGTGAGAATCCCTCTGCCATTGCTCTTACAACTACTAATTCTGGATTAACATTGTTAGCAATGGAAGCATCATAGACTTCTTCTGCATGAGCAACAAAAACATTTTGCATTGGAAGCATATTTCCTGTACAATTATGAGTATTACAATATGCACGCATTTTAGCTACAAATTCTTCTTTTGTTAATGATGTTTCATGAACAGAGAAATCTCCTGCGGCTACTGCAGGACGAGGATTACTCGAATCCATTTCTCCCAAAGGATCAACAGAATAGCCAATGTCATTGCCACCCTTTCTTAATTCATAATGTAAGGCCGATTTATTAGTTCTTCCTGTACTACCAACTTTACCTAAAAGCTGTCCTTTTTTGACACCAGTTCCAACTTGAATTGCCGAATCAATACTCGCAAGTTGTGCATAAACGGTATAGTCCCCATTAGAATGTGAAAGAATTATCATATTGCCTAATCCTTCATTACAATCATAATCCCCAACCGTACAGTTATCAACAATACTGATTACTTCGCCATTGTAAACGGCAACGACATTGGTCTCGCCCTCAACTCCAGCAATATCAATACCATAGTGCATCTCATCTTCTCCTGTTACAGGATTAGTTCTAACACCATAGTAACTTATAACATCTGTACTTGCAGGTTCTCCATCCGCATAAATAACACCATCACGTTCTTCGGTTTCATCGCTACCAATTGGCCAAAAATAACTTTTTCTCTCTGATTCTTCTATATTTGCTTCAATAAACTCTTGAGAAGTTCCATAATTATATGTTATCTCTAAGCCATAATTATTTAAGATAAATATTATATCATCTATTATTTTTCTTCGAACAAGAACTATCTCTCCCTCGTATTCTTCGTATTTGCCAGCAGCCTCTAATGATTCCTCACAAACATCACTAGTCATACATTTAACCCCCGCTGGTTCTAAAACCGTCTCCCTAAAACGCGATTGCAAATGAGCTTTTTTGTCAAAATAAATATTATAACTTAAAAAATCAAAATAACGATCATAGCTTACTTCTCGATAGTCATTATAAACATAAAGAGATTTTTCGGGATAACTACTTCCAATATTTACACATTCATCATATCTTGAATCTAATGGTATCCTTTTTAAAAAGGGAAGAACTCTATTTTTTAAAAGAGTATAATCATGAGCCCATCTACTGGTGTAAAATTCCCAAAAACCATATTCATTATTTTTTAAAGAATCAACACATTTTTGCCCACCCTTGGTTCCAGTTATAGTATTGGCTAGTGGCAAATCGACAATAACTCCCCCATTATCACAACTCTTATGTGTCGATCCGTCATCAAGAGTGTGTGTTACAGGATCTCCATATACCCCATAACAATTGGCCTTATATGCAATCATATTTTTAATAAGAGTTTTCAAAGTATCCTTTTCATCTGCCATATATTCATGGTATTTTTGGTAATACTCTTCAGTATATTCAACATCTATTTCTTCATCAGTTACTTCATCATCCGAAACAACATAGGCACCAGCTGGTGTATTCCATTCAGCTTTATACTCTTCTCCATCATCGGAAAATGTCGATGGTGACATATCAATAAAAACTGTTTGTAAGATGATATTATCGTTTATAAATAATCCTTTTTTTTCATACTTAGCAAGAGTTTTATATAATTTCTTATAAAATTTTTCTTGAGCTTTCAATACTTTATCTTCGCACTTTGGATCATCATCATGCTCACAATAAGCTGACCAAAATGATTTATTTTGTTCAGCAAAAGTATCCCAATCAAAATCCTCATAGCGAAAATTAGCCGAATTTGAATTAACTGGCAATACTACAACCGAAAAAAGTGCTATTGCGAAAAGGGATAAGATTTTCTTTCCCCTTTGCAATAACTTGCCTTCCTTTAAATAACTTTTTTTCATTTTGCCACCGCCTAACAAATACTATAGACCTCCACCAGATCCAAACGAATCAAGTTCATCTTGCGTAAGTTCAACGTGAATACGCATTCTTCTCGATCCACACACAAATAGTGCCTCTCCTTGAGTATAAGTTTTTATACTCTCCTTTTCTGCTTCATTTAAATCAATTAATTTAGATAGATCTTCAACTGCTTGTTTTCTAAGACCCATTATTAAGTAATATGAAGCATTATCAAATATAGCCTTACCATGCATTATTAAATTTTCTTGTGCAAAGTCTGTAGGTTGTTGAGTAATAATAATCGTACCTGTATTATACTTTCTTGCACGTCTTTGCATCTGAGCTAAGTATTCAGCACCTAATTCATTATTACCAGAAAGTAAGATATGTGCCTCATCAACCATCATTACTGTATTTTTTGATTTATCCAAACATAATCCCCATGCATACTTTAAAATATTAAAGAATAAGGCATTGCGGATATTCGCATCACTGTTCATAACTTCTTTTATATTAAATACAATAAAATCTGTATTAGAATTTATCGTCGTATGACCATTAAAGTAATATCTTAATTCATTGACAAATGGACGAACTCTTAACTCTAGGCGTTCCATAACATCCTTCTCACGTGTTGCCTCTGGCATAGCTAAAAGTTTTCCCTTAATAGTTGCATATACATCATCAAAAGTTGGATAACTTTCTGGTGTAAAATTAGCAAAATTAGTGTCAAAATCGATACCAAAACGTTTATAAGTTTCTTGAACAACTTCAGAAAACATTGCCAAAACATCATCTTCAATTGCTGGCGAATAATATTTCATGAATGCCTTTAAGGATTGCAAGGCACGTGTTAATACCGTATAGCCTAATCCTTGACTTAGTTCCTCTTCATCAGAATCCACTATTACTTCAAGAGGATTAACCATACCATAAGAACCACCCTTACCTAAGTCAACATTTGAACCATTATTGCTTACACATAAATGTTCAAATTCATTTTCTGGGTCAATACAAACAATTTGATATCCATTGCGGATATGGTTACGCAACTGCAACTTAGCAGCTGTAGATTTACCTGATCCAGATGTACCTAGGATAATCATATTGGCATTATTTCTATTGTGTTCTTTTTTTATCTGATACAAAAATTGATTAAACAAAACAACTCCACCTGAGAAATCAACTCCAAAAAGTGTAGATAAACCAGGATCTTTAATGCTATCAAATACAAAAGGATACATAGCGCTTATTGTTGGTGCTGGTATAGGTATACCAATACGTGATTCAACATCCTGTTTTGGGAATATTGGAAGCATAGATTTAAGAACCTTTTCTTGTTCAAACATCATTGGTATAGCACGCATATTTAATGCTGTTAAGAAATTCTTAACTTGCAATTTTTTAGCATCTAACTCATCTTTAGTATCAGCAACTATCATTACATGTAATTGAAAATCGAATATTTTAGATTGCGTTGCTGCCAACATTTGAACGAAACCTTCCATTGATTCATAGTCGATACGAATGCGTTCCTTTAATGTATGGTCATTTTCCCTTTGATAGGCCTCTTTAAGTTCTGCAATTTCTCTATTAATAGTTTTCTGCATTGTCCCAAAATCAATAGGTATATGCTTAATACTAACTTTAACTCCTGGTATTGAAGTAATATTACTTAAAAATCCCGGACCAATCATCTTAGGATACTCTAAAACTGTAAGAATAGTAGCATATTTATCGCTAATCATAAATTCATTAATTTTAAAATTTAACCCCTTAGGCGCTAATTCACTTTTTAGTGATGCTTTAGACATCGCTCATCACCGTCCCATACTCTACTCTTTTACTATCATTCAAGAAACTATCTAATAGTACTCTTACATCTTCTTCTGTCATTTGACGTGATACTAAACCTGCTGAAGCCAGTCCAGATATCATATTATGAACGCGCTTTTGAATGCGTTCCATATTTTTAGGGCTATCTTTAAATAGAAGATAGAACTCAGTATCAACCGCATTAATAGCTGGTCCCGTAAACATGTCACATTTTTGAAGATCTTGAATAATCAATTTACGCGTTTGTGCTGATTCAGTTCTATTCAACATAACTTCAAGTTCAGACTTATATAAATTGATATCTACAGGTCTATCACAACAAATTAACCAGAATTCATAGTCTAAAGAATTATAAAAATTTCTCAAAGCATAAATAGTTCTATTTTGTGTTTCTTCATCACTAATAAAAATATTTTTAGGCTCCACTCTTACTCCTGTTACAATTTGTTTTCCATCTAATGGTCTTCCTTGAACTTCAATTAATCCTCCTTGAATGTTTGTTATTGGCAACCAATCTTCTGAGTATTTATTGTCGCTCTTCGCTTGTTTCTTCGCCATAATTAATACACCAACCCTTCCAATAATATGTTCTTCTGTTACTTAGATATGTATAAACATTTGCTGTTAAATTCCACATATTCCTATGATTAGGAACCGGTAAAACCATTACTCCTGTAAAAGCTACTGGAGCAAATATTATTAACATATCCTGTATTGTCTCACGCGGAAGTATAATTAATAATATAACAGTAATTACTATTCCAGTTCCAAAGATAATTAAATCTATCGGTTCAAATAACCCCAAAATTAACATTGATCTTTTAGAATTAGCTGGTATCAAATATTGATTCATATAAAATAACCTCCTTTTTATCTTTTTTGTCGAGCATCCTCTTGAATTTTAAAATTAGTCAATTGATTAACTGCAATTTCATAATTTTCAAGTATTTCATTTGGCATTAAAGTCTGCCCATTTTTTATACTCATTCCTAATTTATTTCTTTCAACACTATGGGAAATGAAGTATCTATTAAGTATATTATACGCTTGTTTTACTCCACTATTTTTTTCCATAGACTCTTTTATTACACGAGACTTAACAAGTTTAAAGTGATTTTTTATTCCCTTTTCACCTAAAAATGATAATTTTGTTTTTTGTCCCATGTACAACATAGTAATCTCATCTTTCTCCGCTGCATCTATTGTTTCCATTTGATCTTGTTCAAATTGAATTATAAGTTCTGCTAACCTAATATATTCTTCACAAAAATCGCGATACGGAGAATTAAGGGAAGAAGAAAGAGAATTTGAAAATTCATGTTTCATTTTGCTTCTCCTTCACCTAATTATTTACCATCTTTTTTATCTTGTTGTTTACCAGCAGCTTGAGCTTGTTGCGTAATAATAATATTTTTGTTGATATCTGACATTGTATTTTTGACATCTTTTAACACTTTAATATCATTAGCAGATAATTCCTCATTTAGCGTACTCATCTTGGTTAAGAAATCGTTGATATTTTCGACATTTCTTACAGTGCCATGACTGTCTTTAAAAGTGAGTCCACCATCGGAAATTTTCTTGTTAATTTTTTCGATATTAGCTGTACCTAAGTTTCCAAGTTCTCTAGAAAGTTGTTTAGCAACATTAGCCATATAAGTCGATGCACCTTCGTGATAACTTTTGTTGATTGCATCGGCAAGTTCTTGATTTTTTTGTTCATTGAAGATATTTTTCAAGTCGCCAATTTTTGCCGTATTAACCATCTTCTTAGAACTAAATGTTCTATCATTATTCGGATTATAATTATGATCATAATCTCCTGTTGCTGGATTAAAGTAATGGCCATCAGCATTAACAGCTCTATCACCATATCTTGCTCTATGGTTTTCAACATTAGATTTGCCATCTCCGACATCAACACTACTGCCATCGAGTGAATAGTACTTATCACCATATTTGACAAAACCTTTGGTTCGGATTTCTTCTTCTAGTTTTTTCATAGCATTGTCAATATTAGTGACATCTTTTAGTTTTATTACAGCATCCATATTTTCTGTCGCCTTTTTAATGGTATCAACAGCTGCATTGTTTAATTTCTCACCGCTAAGTGTACTGCCAACATTATGCCATCCATCTTTAATATTTTCTCCAAATTCTGACATATGGCGATCAATACTTTGCAACGGATGTAATATACCACCATATTGTTCGCGGTTGTTAGAAGCCTTAACTTCGGCTGCTTGACCTGCAGAAACACCGGAATTTGCTGCATTTAACAAACTTTTTCCACTAAATTCTGTTGGTGAATTTTTAAGACCATTTCGAGCACCGGAAAAAGCTCCATGTCCAAATCCTCTTAGTCCTGATGCTAATCCTGCAGCAATAGCTCCGCCTTTTCCAACATCACCTGAATCATCACTCGCCTTTTTATAGGCATTTCTAAATGCCATAACTCCTGCGCCAACACCTCCAGCAGCAAGTCCAACAGCTCCACCAATACCTTTCATTGCGTATTCGTTTTCGCTTACGCGACGCTTCATGCCAGGTTTCCAATCAAGTCCAGCGAATAATCCGCCACCACTCGCAAATATTGTCTTGAATAATTGAGGAGCATCTTTAGCAAACTTCAATAATCCAAGTATCAAACATACTGTTGCTAATGCTTTCGTCAAGAATCCTCCTGATATGTCATCTCCAGAATCCCACACTGCATCTATAAACATTGGCACCATTGTACACAATTTAACTATAAAGAAGATTATTGCCAATCTCAAAAATATCTCTAAGTAACTTTTTTTAATTTCAGCAAACCAAGAATCAAACGTTTTCTTTCCTTGAGGGAAAATTTTTAAAAGTACAGGAACCGGTGCAATAATTTGTAAGAATCCCAATTTCACTGCACGAGTTCCCACATCAATTGCATAACTAAAGAAGAACCAAGCTGCTACAACGCCACATACAGTAGTGATAATCCACATATAATACATTCCGCCCTCATCGTTTGTTGTATTATACAGTTTACTCCTCTTAGATATCGGACTTATCGCACTCCACGAAGTATCATCAACCCATTCCTGTAACCCTTCTGCCCAAGCATCGCAAACAGTATCATTAGCTCCGCCGCCAGAACATACAGATTTGGCATCTTCAACACCTATATATTCTCCCTCATTACTAAAATAATCACTATAAGAAGTCCCTTCAGGATGGTAAAAAGAAGTAAAGACAATCAGTGCTACCTGATCACCAAAATCCCCATTTTCTCCTCCTGATCCCCCTAAAATAAGATTACCAATTGTATTATTAGTAATTACATGATCTTGGAAAATACTCATATATCCAAACACTGTTGGTAAAAGAATAACCGTTACAAAGGCAATTATTGTCTCTTTAACGAGAGCCGACGTCGACTTTCCTTTACCTCCATCTGGATCTACAATCATCATAATAAGATAATAGGCAAATACAAAAACCATCACGACAGATAATGCCGTATAAATCTTCGTTGTTATCTCTGTATATACAGCCTCTCCGCCACTACCTGGCCTAAATATATTTATCTTTGACACAGCATAAAAAATATTATATCCAGCAGCTAATAAAGTATAAGCCACTGAATCTAGTAAGCTTATAAAAAACGCTGCTAATATATTTATAAACCAGTTGTTGGCAATCAAAGTTACTAACATGTTATCACTCCCGCAAATGCTTATGTCACCACATAGGCATAGTAATCGACTATAATACACTATAACCATTATACGGGATTTTTAAAGCATTTACAATAGAAAGTCATACTTTTTTATGCCATATAAAGAAAAAAACTTAGAATTAATTTCTAAGTTTCAATTTATTGCAACTTGAGTTCTTTTTTCACACAAGAATATACTTCTTCGCCTATCTCTTCTTCTGTCTTTATATCTTCTAATTTAGGTTCTGTATCATGTTCTTTTTTTACACATTCAATTGTTTTAAAGTCATATTTTTGAGCTAATTCCAAGTATGCTCTTTCCGCATGATATAGATGATTACAATCTTTCTCATGTTCATCTAAAGCCTCTTCCCTTTTTTCCTTTAAAATTGCCGAATAATCCGTAGGCATATGTAAGAATATTCTAGCATCACTATAGGGAAGTCCTAAAAGATCAAATTCCAAAGAGGCAATCCATTCAAACATCTTATCACGCTCTGTTGCCTCCTCTATCTTGCCACCTTGATGTGCCATACTTGAATAAGTATAGCGATCAAGAACAACGTTACTGCCACTTTCTAATATCTGATTAATTTCCGGTAAATTATACTTGCGGTCAGCAGCATAATATAGACTGGCAACTTTCGGATCCACATTTGGTGCTCCTTCTTTAAACCATCCATGTGAAATACTATCAATAACTTCTGATAATATAATAGATAAAACCAACTGTCTTTTAATAGTTTTATCTTTTCCATAGAACAATTCAAAAGTAGTTTTAATAATTTCATTAATATATTGAACTTCTCTAGCACTAAATTCTTCTGGATGCAAAATATTCATAATTTTTAAAACTCTATCGATGTTTGGATAATTTTCTCCAAGTCCCTTTAAAACATTGTCTGCTTCATTTATTATTAGTTCTTCAGCTAAATACGGTTTGCCCAAATAGGGCAATCCCACTATTCTTCCTGTTGGTGTATTATATTTAGGAAATGAATAATAAACAGTGTCTATTTTTTCATCATTTAATCTTCTAATTAATTTCTTTGATTGTGTTTCCTTTCCCGAGCAATCAGTTCCTTCAATTACTATTAATTTTCCTTTTTCCATACTCTTGTTGTTTACTCCTTGCAATGTTTATATTCTGGTATTCTTCTTTATCTGTTACTTCTTCGACTACGTTTAAAAACTCTGGTAGAGATACTTCCGGGTTTTCTTTAGTCACATTGACCTCTAAAACCATTAAATTATCGGAAAATACATCTAACCTAAAGTATTGCTTATTATAGACAAATGAGTAACGCGTCTTTACACAGGTAGCAAATTCTTCTGATTTATTTTGAAGTAGGCGTTTATATTCATCACATTCAATAGTCGATGATGAGAGAACTTCTCTAAAACCATTTTCCTTTTTTCTCTGTTTGCAAAAATGGTATGTTGCATCCGTTCCATTTTCTATCTTTCTTACACGATATTCACAGCCATCTTCTTCTTTTAAATAATCCTGTGTTATAGTAACCTTACTAGCTATTGTATTAATTCTATCAAAATCAATATCCGTAACGAGGAATTTTCTTTGTTCCTTTAAAGATATTGGGTTACCTAATAAATTCTCAACAACATTGATAACATTTTGTTGTTTATCTTCAAATTGTTCTTGAGCCTCTATAAATATTAGGTTATCATGAGAGAGATAAGATTGCAAGACCTTTTCTCCTTTTAACTTAGCTTCATCGGCTGATTTTTCATAACGAGCTTTGTTATTCTCTGTTGTAAAGAAATCATTTTTTCCCTCGAGATAAATAACAGCATCATAATTAGAAAGCAAATTAAGTGGCTTTTGATTCTGGGATTCTAAAACATAATCCCACTCATCTTTATCGACATAGGCATAGCCATCTAGTGCCCCACGGTCAAATAATACGACTGTTTTATCTCCAAGCTTTTTGGCAGCCATAAGGCAAGTTTGTTCAAAAACTAGTTGACGCATAAGAATAATTTGTTGAAAAGTAATAGGATCAATCGCCTTATCTCCGGCTGGCAATATTCCACTATTAATAGTAATAGTTGCCATCTCTGGCGAGACAATTACATTATACCCCAACTGTCTTAATTCAATTACCAATCTATCTATAATAGTCGTCTTCCCACTACTTGGTCCACCTGTTATTGCAATATTTAACATTATATCACCTTCCCTATTAGCATAACTTCTGGATTAAATACATGCAAAGAGGCATGATCAACTTTAAATTTTTCTTTGTCCATATCGAGAGGTATATG
>CAJTKV010000006.1:0-50931 GCA_910577075.1 uncultured Bacilli bacterium | reverse complement strand
ATACAGAATATAATAAAGCATATTGATTATCCCACGATGCGTAACAACAACAGTATCTCCCTCTAATTCTTTTATATCATCAATCATTACTTTTACACGAGCATACAAATCAATTAATGATTCACCACCCGGATATTTCGTCTCTATATCAACCTCTTTATATTCCGGAAATAAAACATCAGCATCACTTTTTAACATCCCATTTAATTCCCCTTTATTTTGCTCGCGAAAGCGATAATCTCTTTCAAAACCCAAATCATAATATTGTCCAAGAATACTAGCTGTTGTATCACTTCTCTCTACACCTGAGGAAATAATCCTTTTAGGAATAATTCCCAAACTGTTCATCTTTTCAATAGTCTTTCTTACTTGTTCTACTCCTTCATCTGTTAAATCAATCTCACTCCATCCTCCTATATATCTCTCATCGTCTAATCCATGTCTTAAAAAATAAATCATATGCCCTCCTATTATTCATTATTTTTTTAATCATCAATTGCCATAAACCGTGAAAATTCATAGATATAATATTTAACTAACATTGCTCATCCTTTCTTTTGTGTCTTACATACACTTATCTTACAATTACATTATATGCGTATATATTACACTTGTCAATAATTATTTTAAAAAAAACAAAAAGAATCATAAATTTCATATGATTCCTTTACTTTATCTTTTTAAGCAGCTAGTGCATGTTCGCGTTTCGATTCCTTTTCTTCTTTACTTTCTTGCTGTCTTTCTAGAAATTCTTCTATATTAATTCCCGCAACTCTAAGACTCCAACATAGCAAAAAGGCATGTCTTCCCTTTTTAGCATAAAGTCCTTTAATAATATCCTCAGAAACCGGATTCTTAACAGTTTTATTTACTTCTTTTATCAATGCTGAACACCCTAGCATCTTATCTCTTTCCTGCAAATGAGTTACAAGCACTTCCATAATAGCATTATACACCTCTCGGGAAGAATCACTAAAGGCCCTTCCATACTCATCATCACTAAGATCTTTTTCATTAGTTCCACTAGAATTTTGAAGAGGATTATACTGTGTTGCATATACCCACGTATGTGCAAACATAACACTATCGGCAAACAATCCTTCGAATTTCCATAACTCGCGAGTCTTACGATCTACAATAACAGTTTGTCCACTTTCGCTGTCTTTTTCAATGGTGTATTTATCATACAGAGTCTTTAATGTATCAAAACTATAATTCATATCATCTACTCCTTGTATCATCATTATAGCATAAGAAAAGTTTTGTAGACAATAAAAAAATAAGTAAATATTTTACTTATTTAAAAAATCGGGCATCTCAAAGGGATAATTCAATTTCTTTTCTTGATCTTTTTTGTTTGCTCGACGCCTATTAAAGGCGTTTAAGAAATTTAACATATTCCTATTTTCCTCATCTGTAACCTTTTGGTATTCAGCGAACAATTGAGGATGAGTAATATACCAATGATAAAGGACATCACGCATATCATCTAATTTAAGTAAGTCCTGCAAATCCTTTTTTGAGTTTATATCTGTATTATCCAATATATCCAAAGCAATACGACGCATAAAACTTTCACATTGTCTACGAGGAGTATCGTATCCCGAAAAGTGTTCAAGTATATTTTTGCGAAGAACATCTTTTAATGTTGGCTCTAACCAGTAGGAAAACTCAACATTAGGATAGGCACTTTCGATAGCTAAACATTGTAAATATATTGGAAGCATATCTAAAGTATCGCGCCAAATATCGACATTGATTTGATCAAATTGATTTAAATCATTATCCTCTAAATATTCTATGGCATCTGATTGGACAACTTTTACCTTTTCTCTATTTTTAAACTGTGGCAAAATTACACTTTCAAATATATCTATGACATTTGGGTTTAACTCGACTATTGTAATACTTTCAACACTTTCTTTTAAAGAAAGCATATAAGCGACATATCCCAATCCACACCCACATAGACAGACATTTCCTTTTGCTTCATCGATAAATTTTTGAAAACTTTGTATTTCTATCGGCTCAACAGTCATCCAACTAATACTTTCGCCCATTTCTGAAACCCCCGGAAATCTGAGTGGACTATCGCAGATAAAGAAACTATTTATCGGTTCAAATGTATCAAGATTTCTAATTTTTTCACCATAGGCAGTAAGCGTATGTGCTGGTATAAAGCGCTTTCTTCCCAATTCAATATTTCCTATTTCCGTTTTAGGAATCTTGATATCTCTTAGATAGGCATTGTCCATTATTTCTTCTTTACTTAATCGAATAATCATCTCATTTAATTGCGGATAATTAGCTATTTTTATAAATTCCTTTATTTTTTCTTCGCCAACGATAAAGCCTCCTTCGACAAAACCCGAAAGCATATCACTTATATATCTTTCTTTTTCTAATAGTTCAAGTATAGCATTTTTTAAATCATTCATTTTACGATTATTGGCAATCAAAACGAACACCCCTTTCACATTGCTAGTTATTCTAACATAGAATACCTTTTTTGCAAACAAAAAACTATTCCTAAAGAATAGTTTTTAATCATTATTTGCTTAAAGCTTCAACTAATTCAGCTTTTTTCATAGAAGTTGCGCCTTCTATTCCACGTGCAGCTGCCATTTCTTTTAATTCAGCAACTGTTAATTTAGAAATATCAGCACTTTCTTCTTTAGGAGCTGCAGCAACTTCTTTGTTAGCTTTAGCTACTTCAGTCTTAGAAACCTTACCAGCTAGAGCATCTTTAGCAATATTTACATAACTTGTGAATAATGCTGGATTATCGATTGCTACTTCACTTAGCATTTTTCTATTAATTTCAACGCCTGCTTTAGTTAAACCATTGATGAAACGAGAATAACTAATATCGTTCATACGACATGCAGCGTTGATACGTGTAATCCATAATTTACGGAAATTACGTTTATTTTGCTTTCTATCTCTATAAGCATATGCTCCACTATGAAATAATTGTTCTTGAGCAGTCTTATAAAGTCTATGTTTTGAACCAAAATATCCTTTGGCTTGTTTTAATACTTTTCTACGTCTGTTTTTAGCAACAGATCCACCTTTAACTCTTGTCATTATACTTCACCTTAGATGACATTTTTTAATCTGTCAGCTATTCCTTTCGCTAATTGTCCTTGTTTTCTTCTTTGTCTAACTGCCTTAGTTGAATCTTTAGCAGTTTGGTGATTTCCACCACTCTTTTTGTAAGTTATTAAACCACTTTTATGTTTCTTTAAAACTTTTTTAGTAGCTTTATGTGTCTTTTGTTTTGGCATGTAATAATCCTCCTATATTTCCTTTTTTGGTGCTAATATCATTAGCATAGTACGTCCTTCAAGTTTTGGATTGCTTTCAATAGTAGCATAGTCATTTAGTGCTTCTGCAAAACGAAGCATTACTTCTGTTCCTAAATCAGTATGAGCCATTTGTCTTCCCTTAAAACGTATTGTAACTTTAATCTTATGTCCTTTTTCAAGATAACCCTGAGCATTGCGACGACGAGTTTCAAAGTCTCCAATATCAATATTATAAGATAATTGATATTCTTTCATATCTTTGTTACTCTCTCTTTGTTTTTTTAAAGCTTCCTTTTGTTTTTTGGATTTCTCATACTTAAATTTGTTATAGTCCATGATTTTAGCAACTGGACGTTCAGAACCCGAGTTCATCAATACTAAATCTAATCCAGCAAAATTCGCAATTGTTAACGCATCTGCTAATTTTTTAGTACCCATTTGCTCTCCATTTGGTCCGATTACCATTAATTCGGGAACTCTGATTTGCTCATTGATTAGTAATTCATCACTTTTTTTGTTTACGTTTGCTATAAATACGCACCTCCATTAAAATTATAATAAAAAGTGAATACAATTGTATCCACTTAAAAACCTAGCATAATAATATCTATAATTAAAATTAATCTATTATTTCATGGCTTTTGACCTAGTGCTATTTCGCTACTCAGGTGGATGTGAATACAATCTCTTTCCTTTTTAAAACAATATGATTATATCATATATTTAAGAACTGTCAAGACTATTTTTCGATATTTATCAATAAAAACACATCTATTTTAGTTTAATTAGACGTTTTAACTCATTTTTGTCAATGGTGTAGAATTTATTTCGATCTATCAAAATGGGAAGATTCGACTCCCTTTGTTCAAGAATATAGAGGATTTTGGCAATGTTTCCTTCATTATCGCCATTTATGAGAATCCCTTTAGCTTTATTAAGTTCAATATAATCTAAAACATGTAATTCTCCTTTACCTCCCTCAATGCGAATAGGATAACGACTGTCGCGGAATATCGACGAATCAACTTTGCTTGAAACATTAAATTCTGTTGGAAAGGCACATATATTTTTATCTAAAATAAATCCTTCATTTAAAGATAATCCCCTAAAAAGTTCCGAATCCATAGCCGCAACACATATAAAATGTGAACCATTAGTTCCCGAACCTCCCCTGTGCTGCCCAAAAGCCGAAGATGTGATTGCTCCATCATATATGATATGTCCAAAATTTTCCATAGAATGTGGAGTATGATAAAAATCTTCCTTAGTAACGGAAGAGATAGTATCTCTTACATTTTTTAGATATTCTTTTAATTCACCAACATTTATATCATAATTATTTCTATCTAACAAATAATCTAATCCCGTATAATCATGGGTAATAATAATAGGATTTTTAGTTAAAGAATCAATACTAATAGATAAATAAGAAGATATTTCTTTAAAAATTCTTTCATTAACAGTTCGATAAAACAAATCATAGCTGCCATCTTCCTTATAGCCAATTACCCAATCATCACCAATAAAGCCCCTCGTATAGCTGGTAGTTAAACGTTCATATTTTTGATTATTATATAAACAATAATCAAAATAAATTGAATTAATTAATTTATATAAATAATTCCAAGACCATTCATCAAAACTGGTCCCCTTTTTGGATTGGTAATAATAAAAATAATTCGTATCTTCAGTATTTAGATCATCATCAATTTTACCGCATAATACATACTGAGTATCCTTAGAATCTTCCAAATATAAATTATCGGAATTATTCGGTCTAAAGTTATTAGCGCAATAATCCCTCACTTTATCTAAACCATCAAAAGGTTCATTTAACATATCAATTTTATTTTTACCAACTACTACTACTTTAAGAGGATTCTTCTCTTCTCGTGTAGATATTTTAACGAAATCTCCAGCAGCTTTTAAATAGATGTTCATGATTGTCGTTTCATAATCCGGTATATCTAAAGCCCTATCTGTTACTTCTATATTATCAAAACACAAGACATCGCCTGCTCGCCATAGCCAACTATAAGCAACAATCTTGCCATTAATAGTTACCTTAAAAAAGCGTCCGTGGGGATTAATAGCTCCATGAAAAAGACAGCTAGAGGCTTTACCTGCCGGAGTTAAACAACTAGAACCTTTTTTATTTTCCGGATAAAGATAGTTACCAATACCATTTGAAATAATTTCGGTACTATGCATATCAACTGTAGAATAACTTAGATTTTTATATCTTCCTTCAATATCGGGAATAGACGATTGCTCACGCAATCTATAATCATTATATAGCTTTACTCCCTCAATTTTATTGTCAATTGGTTCTCCCTTACTGACTAAATCTAATCGCAACAAATCATCTTTTAAACATTCGACATTCGGCAATAAGGCATATTCAAAAGACATAACTCGTTTAACAAGTTTATTTAATGTTATCCGTGGATAATTTTCATCTTTGAGATGTCTAAATAATTTAAATAACACATTTAGATTATCTCTATTCTTAATAAGAAGCGAGATATCTCTTATAATAATATTTAAAAATTCTTCTCTTTCTTTGTCGCTTCTATACTCAAGATTTGCCAAAGACGAGACCTCTTCAATTTTCAAACCTGCCTCAAGCATTTTCTTGCTATTTGAAAACCCTAACATTGAAATAAAATGAATTGCATAAATTGAAAACGCATCATCCATGGTTTTAGATATTCGCTCATGAGGATTCAACAATTCATATTTCTCCCTTGATCCCTTATATGAATTAATTAAAATATTTTTAAGTTCTAAATATTGCTTTGTTATATAGGAGTTTATTTTAGATACACTGACTTTTTTAGAATCATCAAAATTAACAATCTCGTTAGTCTTATAAAAATGAAATAAACTTTCAATACTAGAAATACCCATCATATCAATTAGAGATTTTCCTTCAATCAAGCGATTAAAAAGACGTTTAAATATAAATTCATATTTTTTTACATCAAAATAATACAGAGAACGACAAAAGACCAAATAGACCTCAAACACTTTGCCATAAAATGGATGTTGCAGTAATTCCCTTTTAGGTATATTTTTTAAAAATTTTAAATTAGCCAAAAACTCATTAGACAAAACATTAGTTGCCAAATTCTCACTAGGCTCTATCGTACTTATTATGAAATCTTCTTGCTTTTTCATTGCTGCAATATTCGCCTCAGTAAAAGCCGTTCTTCCAAGTTTTACTATAAGTTCTAAAAAAATAACACCATATAATTTATAATCATTAAAAGGCTTTTTATCTTCAATATGAGGAACAAAATTACTACTATAAGATAGGCCTTTTTTTATAATTTTTTTAATTGTTTCATATTCCCCTTTTAAATATAAATCGACAAATATTTCCTCCAACGCTTGCCAATCAAGATTAGAACAATATCCATATAGAGGAATAAAATTTTTCTCTTCATTATAAAAAATAAATGTTACATCATCTTTAAAATAACGATATAAAAGAATTTTAAGTTCATTTTCTTTATAACATCCTGCTACCGAATAAATTTTTCTCTTCTCATAATCCGCACCAAAACAAATTTCTGCTGTCAGCATATAATCAAGATCACTAATAGGATAATCATCAGTTGAGTCATTTTCAAATAAGGCAATATAGTACTTTTTAAAGCATTTGCTTAATTCCTCTTTTTTTAATTTTATAAATTCCAAAGCCACATCATAATTGTTTAAAGAAAAGTATACATCTATCAGTTTATCATCGGTAATAAGAAAATCATATTTTTTTATAAAGTTCAAGGGATTTAGCAACTTTAAATCATAAGTTGAACCAAATATCATAAAATCATGAACGATGTCAAAAAATCTCGCGCGCGCCTCATCTACACTTAACTTATCATACTCATTTTCTAAATCTTCTATCTTTTTTCTAATAAAACAAGAATATTTATCTTCGGAACTTAAAAGACAAAAGAAAGAATCTTCTTCCATTTCAATCAATTCTGAAGAAGAATTTTCATTTTTTAAAGGAATCATTTCTTCTTCTCCTTAACTTTTGAAGAACTAAGGGTAGATGAAAAAATACTTTTAATATCCTCTTTGTTCATTAATCCACTTTCAATTAGAGGAATTACCGAACAATATAATTGTTCATAGAGACTTGATATCTTATCTTTTATATTCTTTCGATAGCTACTTACCATTTTTTGATTTGAAAGAGTTATTTCTTTTAATTCCTCTATTGTTAAATTACCATAGTCAACATCTTCCTGAATATCCGAAATAGGAATAAAAGAACTAGCCGCATTCTTTGCACTTTTTAAAGCTTCAAACGATTCCCTAGTTTCAGTCATAGCAACCTCTATTTTTTCAATGTTAGCTTCTATAATAGTTTTTAATTCATCACCAATTTCTATTTCCGCTATCTCATTCAACATTAGATGGCATTCATTTAAAGTCTTTCTATTTTTTGCTTCTTTTCTTAAAGATTCTAGGTATTCTTGATAATCTCTAACTTTTTCTTCAATTTTCTTTATAAGAGATGCAAACGCAAAACAAATAGCAATTTCTTTAACTGCTTCTAAGGATTTTTGATTAGGCTTGTGTTCCATTTCTTTTAAATGCTCTTCTAATACTGTTTGAATCAAATTTAATGAATCACTCAAAAAAGATTCATATTCGCTACTATCTCTATTTAACATGACAATCTTAGATATAATACCTCTTATTTCCTCTATCAAAGCATGTATTTCCCCATATAAATTTGCTAATTTATCATAATCTAAATCATTAGTTTTACTTTTTAATAATTCCATCTTATCCTTAGCAAGGAGATTTAAATCATCATAATTCAATTTACTTTTATTGACATAATCTGTTATGGCACCCAATTCGTTGTTTAAGCGATTATACCATCTATTATTATTCCCCCTTCTTGCCTCGTTCAAATATTTTTTATATTTTTCTAAAAAATCTTCGGGAAGTTCATATCGTGGTCCAAGAGTTTCAATTATTTTTAATACACTTCCCCTATATATTTCACTAGCAACTGCACACGTTGGAATATCTTCTGAATCATTATCTTTTATATTAACATCAAAACCATAATTTCTTGCTTTTTTTATTAATTCAATAATAAATTCTTCTGAATAAGAATAATCTATTCCATCTTCTCCTGTATAACCATACAAAGCTAAATGGATAAAGGAAAGTCCCGTTCTCTCCCCTTTTTTATTAACGTTTATACCCTTTTTTAACAATATATCAATAAATTGCATAATATGCGCCTTATCATAATCATAATTAACTGCTGCATGTAATAAATTTCCATACTCATTAATTTCATTAATATTTAATCCCGATTTCTCAAAGGTTTTTTCCGTAATTGGAACATTATGATTTTTTTTAAAAAAGTCATCTACCTTTTTATTTAAAGCTGTCTTTGCCATATTTTTCACCCACTGTATGAATTATTATAATATAAATTATATTAAAAAAAAAGGATTTTCATCATCCCTTAATCTTTAAACAATTTAACTAAAATGGGCTTAGCTAATTCATATATGATAAATGATATTAAATTGCATAAAATAACCACTAATACTATACTCCAATTAACTGTAGCAATGCTAATAATTTTTCCAATTGGGGTAAAGAACACAAGTGCTTCAATAATTATTACCCCTAGTATTCCCATATTCATAACTTTATTAGAGAAAAATCCCTGCCTATGAGTAAAATCGCGTAAATTGCGGCATACATACGCATATAGTATTTCTTGAATAACTAGAGATAATAAAGCCAATGTCATCGCTATCTCCGGAGTATATAATTTTAAAGAAACGAAGAAAGTAATAAGAACAAAGACTGTTTCAATTATTGCCGAAAATATAATATTAGCATAGATGAATGGCGTAAACATCGGCTTATCTATTCCTCTAGGCATTTTCTCCATTATACCTTTTTCGCTTTTTTCAAAAGATAGACAAATACTTGGTATAGAATCCGTTATTAAATCAATAAATAATATGTGTATTGGCAAAAGAATTGTATGTCCTGTAAACATGCCAATTAAAACGGCAAATATTTCCGCAAAATTACTTGATAGCGAATAGACCATATTATTGCGGATATTGGTAAATATTCTTCTTCCCTCTTCTACGGCAACAACAATCGTCGAAAATGAATCATCTAGCAAAATAATATCGGCTACGGATTTAGTAACTTCAGTTCCCGTAATCCCCATTCCTACTCCAACGTGGGCATCTTTAATAGCCGGTGCATCATTTACTCCATCTCCCGTCATTGCAACGACCTTATTATTGCCTTGCCATGCAGCTACAATACGTCTCTTATGATCGGGACTAACCCTTGCATAGACATTATATTTTTTAACAACACTTAATAACTCTTCATCACTATATTTATCCAAATCACTTCCTAAAATTCCCTCACTATCATCTTTGATAATTCCAACTTCCTTGGCTATCGCACATGCTGTAACTAGAGAATCTCCCGTAATCATTACAGGTCTTATTCCTGCTTTTAAACAATTTTCTACCGATTGTTTAACACTTTGACGAGGCGGATCAATAATTCCTGCCATACCAGCATATATCAAATCATTTTCTTCATCTAGAAGTTCTTTTGAATCTACAATCTTTTTCTCTTGTTTTTTATAAGCAAAACCTATTACTCGAAGAGCCTGGGATGCCAAATTCTGCTCATCAGTTTGAATTCTTTGAATAGTTTCTTTAGATAATTTTATAATCTTTCCTTCGCTATATACGTATTGGCATCTTTTTAATAAATTCTCAATACTTCCCTTTACTAAAACATAATTTTCATCATTAATGGTATTTAGTGATGACATCATTTTTCTTTCACTATCAAAAGGAGCATCCATAATTCTTGGATTTTCTTCTTTTATCTTTATTGGATCTTGACCCTTTTTATATAAGTAATCGAAAAGGCAGGTTTCTGTTGGATCACCAACTAAATTATCGCCATCGATGAGAGTTTCATTGGCTAAAGCAGCAATAAGAAAAAACATCTCTTGATTATAAATAACTGTCTTTTTAACCTTCATCTTATTTTGAGTAATAGTTCCCGTCTTATCAGAACAGATAATATCGGTTGCTCCAAGAGTTTCAACAGCACTCATTTGTCTAACAATAGTTTTCTTTTTAGCAAGTGCCGCAGCTCCTCCCGATAAAGTAATGGTTATAACGGCTGGAAGACCTTCCGGTATTGCCGCAACTGCTAATGATACGCATAACATAATTATTTCTAATATTTTGTAACCCATAATTAAACCGTAGAAGAACATAAATACCAAAATAACAAAAATAAGAATAGTTATCTTTTTACTCATTTCATTGATTTTTATCTCTAATGGTGTTTTTACCTCATAAGGCGTATTTAAAGACACCGCGATTATTCCTAATTCCGTATCCATTCCCGTTTTTACGACGATGGCTTCAACACGTCCATTAGTTACATTGCAGCCCGAAAAAAGCATATTACTCTGATCTTGTATTTGAAATTTCCCCTTTAAAGTTCGCGTGCCTTTCTTGACTGGAATTGATTCCCCTGTCAAAGGAGACTCATCAACACTGAGATTCGTTTCCGATATAATTCGCGCATCTGCAGGTATTTTATCACCCGCCTCTAAGACGATAACGTCCCCTGGAACTAATTCCTTAGAATCTATCACTTTAATGCTTCCATCTCTTACAGTTTTACAATGTGACGTCGCATATTTTTTTAATCCCTCTAAAGTAACTTCGGCCTTTTCCTCTTGAATAAATCCCATAATTGCATTAAGCAAGACAACGACAGCAATAACGATACTATCTGTATAATCATGCGAATAGATAAAACCATAGATTCCCATGATAATAGCCACGACAATTAATATAATAATCATCATATCATTAAATTGATTTAAAAATATTTTTAATGGGGATTTTGGCTTAGCTTCAACGATTTCATTTTTTCCCAATTCTTCTAATCTTCTTTGGGCTTCTGCTGAAGAAATACCTTTTTCAGAAGAATTTAAATCCTTATATACATCCTTTATATTCTTTTCATAAAATTTCATATCATCACTATCCTACCTAACTATATCATAAAACCCATAAAAAAAGAATTAATTTTTTTCAATATTAATTAATCCTTTTTCTACTTCCTCCAAAGCTCTACCTAGTTCCTTTTTTGATTTATATTCATTTTCTTTCATTTGAATATGACCAGTTTCTTGCATTTGCTTGCTACGAATGGATGCAATGTGAACTAGAATATACTTTGAACCAACAGTATTTAGAATTTTATCTATTGAAGGATAAATCATGTTTTCACTCTCCTATATTATTACTATACTATATTCCCTTTAGGAGATAAACAAAACTGACATATTCTTTACAAAATTTTACATTTTAGATATTATTTTATCAATATCAACATAGTATCTACTAAAATCATCTTCTAAAACATAAACATCAACTGTTTTTATTCTTTTATTTTTTATTATTTCATATAAATCGTAAAAAGTCTCTTCACTATTAAATCCATAATCATCATCTTCATATTTGTATGTTGCATATACATAAAATGGATGATGTTTAAAGAATCTCGTGAATTTCAAACTCCTAACGCAAACTATATTGGCCTTTATTATTCTTCCATTCTCTATTAAAAACTCTTTTTCTTTGCGCTTCTTGCTGTAGTCTATGAAAAAGTAAAGGCCACTTAAAAATATTACAATCGAAATGGACATAACCATCATACAACAAACTATTTGACTTTTAATATACGATATCTCAACATCATTTTTATCATAATAAATAGTCATCTCTGAGCCAGGTCTAATAGCAGTATCATATATTTTCAAATCTTTAACAACATTTTTGCCTTCCGCATTATATTCAACGACTGTTCCACTTTTATCGGTTCTAACAAATTTAACCGTTGCAATAGTTTTATTTCCCTTTAAATACACTTTTAGTGAATCACTTCCAAATATGCCAATAATAGTGACAAGTGTTCCTTTAAAAATATATGAATTCACTTTTTTCATAACTGCACCTCTAATACAATTATATAAAAATTTTAATTTATTTTAAAGTATTTCTTTCATTCTCTTCAAGTATGGAAATATTATGCGATAGGCGCATACTGCAAAAAACAAATAAAATTAATAGTAAAATTATATATATCATACTTATTTCTCCTTTATCTATTATTTTTCGACAATTATCTACATTTATAATATGTCCAATAATTCATATTTTATAAGCAATATATACAACTTGTTTATCTTTTAATTCTCGAACACAAGTAATAAGTACTAAAGTTTTTTGATTATTATCGTATTTAATTGATAAATTGCCGTCTTTTTTCTCATAATATTTATAATAAAGACGATACTTATAAACACTATGTTTATAGTTAAGATATATTTCATCTCCTAAACTTAGTTTTTCAAGATTTTGAAAAAAGGACACTTTAGAGTTCCCTCTATGAGCTGCTAAAATCAATAAATCATCCATATCATCAGCTATAACTTGAATATTTTTATTTACATTATTATATTCTGATGTCATTGAATAAAAACCTCTTTTCAATTTAATGACAGGAATATCTAAAAAGCCAATATATTGTTCTTCATCCATTTTACCTTCATCTTCCTCTATCATGTAACTACTAATTTTTTCGTCATTTTCTCGATTTACTTTTTCTCGCGATTTTATATTCCAAAATAAAACTAAACTTGTACAAAGTAAAACAAAAATAAAAATTATCTTTCTATTCTTTCGCATTTAAATAAAATAATGATGCCGACAATAATATGATTATGGAAATATAAAATATAAAGTCAAATTTATCTGTTGCAGGGACGGAAACATTTAATTCTCTATTTACAACTTCCGGTAAAAATGTTTCTTTTTTTTCTAATTTTATTTCTTCTTTATTTTCTTCTACAACTTCACTTTCTTTTATAACATTCTCCTCTTCTTCACTAGAAGGAATTTCATCAGGCAAAATAGGACATTCTTCTATTTCCTCATCATCAATTTTCTCTTTGCTATCCAATATTTCTGAACTGGAAATATCTTCTTTGGAATTTTCTGGTATTTTTTCTAATTCCATTTCTTTTTCTTCTTTGTTTTCTATATTAACATCTTCTTCCTTAGGTAAAGCAATATCTTCTTTTAAATCTTCTGAAATACTTGAGTCATCTGGTATAGTTATACTAGGTTCGTCTTCTTTAGGTTGTTCTTCTACTGTTTCTTCCTCCCCTTTTTCTATATACGTATCATTTTTCGGCTCTTCTGTAGTTTCATTTTCTTCTATATTATTTTCTGTATCTCCTTCTTTTTCATCTTCTGTATTTTCAATATCTTCTTTTAATTCTTCGTCAACAATTATTTCTTCTTTATTATCTTCTTCAGGATCATGATTTTCATTTTCTTCACCATTATTTTCTCCATCAACTTTTTCTTCTATGTTTTCCGTATTTTCATCAGTTTCTGAATTATCTATTTCCTCCTCTTGATCTTCCTCTTTTTTTATCTCTTCTTCCTTTTTTTCTTCGTCAATAATATCTTCCTCTTCTTTATCTTCCTCTTCTTTATCTTCCTCTTTATTAGGCTCCTCTTCGTCATCTTTTTCATCTTCATTCGGTGTTATAGGTTTGAAAACATTTTGAGTGATATCCTTTTTTGGCTCTTCATCTTTTGGAGCGAAAGGATTTCCTCCCCAGGGTATTAATCCAGGAAT
Source organism: uncultured Bacilli bacterium (assembly GCA_910577075.1). GTDB lineage: Bacteria > Bacillota_I > Bacilli_A > RF39 > UBA660 > CAG-582. Next base: position 36,853 of record CAJTKV010000006.1, on the reverse strand, counting down.
CTTATTATCTGATACATCATCTTCTATTTTAATATTATCATCAGACATGGTATTAACGACAAAAGAATATAAATTACCATCTTCTATTTGATAATAATATGCTCCAAAAGGCAATGTTAGGGAATAACTATCCTCTACATTATCACTTATGATTATACTTTTATCTTCATTATAGATCTTTAATTTCTTTTCTTTACTTTCGCTAGAAAAGATAATATTTTTTGTATTTAATAGATTATAATAATCCATTAGGTTATAATGTCTATCTTCACTTCCCGAATCAAAGGCAAAAGTAAACGGTGATTTTTCAAAATTTCCATAATACTTTTCATCTTCCGTCAGCTTAACTATATAGTAACTTCCCAATGGTAAATCTAAATCAAAGCTCACTATTCCGGTTTCATCACTTACACTTGTACCCAAGAGAGTGCCCTTTTTTACTATTGGTATAGTTGAATCTGGATTGCTATAGATATCCTCGCTATTATATAAACCAAACTCTATTCCCGGAGTTAATAAATAGCTATATTTGCTTTCACCATTTTCATAATTAGTACTTTGTTTAAAGTTTTTAAAACTTACCGTAACATCTTGAAATTTGCTTGAAAAAGATAAAGTTTGATACGGGTTATCTAAATCCAAATCAACGTCTGTAATATTATTATTGATTAAATATGGGTAAGCATTGACGATTTCCTTAACATAATATTTACTTGGATATAAGTTTGCAAAGTTCTTATTCTCTCCCGTTGTTAATTCACTTACCTTTTCATCTTTATGATACAAAAGTTTTCCGACATTATTATATATATCATCTTTAGCATATAAGTAGTAAACTGATCCCTTAACCTGTTGATAATTATAAATAAATTTATCATCTTGATAATCAATTAATTGTTCTCCTGCCTTATTGACAAATATTTTGCCACCAATAGAAGTAATTAGAATATTGGAAGTTAAAGTATCAAATTTTCCGACCTGCATGGCATTGCGGTATTTATCACTGATAAAAAATGTTGTCGATTTAGTATAATGACTAGCTTTTTTGCTAAAACTCAAAGTATATGTATCATCTTTTTCAGTTATAATATCTATCTTATTATCGTGAATCTGATATTTAATATCATTTATTTTCATGATATCGTATTCATTTATTACATTATTCTTATCTTCAATAGTTAATTCATCATATATCTTTGTTGTAAATTTAGTTGTCCCAAAATCTGGTTTTATATAATGATGATCTAAAATACTCTTTAGTTCTCTTATTTCCTCTTCATAAATTTTATTTCCATTTACATCAACTAGACTTTCTAAGGCATTATCACCTTCTACTTGCCAAATTAAAAATTGTGTAATGGCATACCATTTTATATCTGTATGATCATATAAATCATCTTTATAGTTATAGCCATAGTAACCAATTAGATTCATGCGATCTGTTTGTTTTTTAGTTAAATTAGTTTTTCTATAATCAAATGTATCATCATAATCATCGCGAGTTGCTCCAATTAAATCATTGTCATACTCAATTGAATATGTGATATTTTCGGAATCACTTGTCTTAAATATTTTAGCATCACTTAAAGTATTATCCTTATTTTTATAATATACACCACTAATTTTTTCTCCTTCGTATATATAACCATGATACTTATAAGGGGCAGCATCAACACGCATTGCTCCTAATCCAAGTAAGCCAATTATTCCCATTGTTATGCTTATTAATTTTTTCATTTTCCTCCTCGTTACCAACAATGATTAATTATCTATCTCTATAATAATTATTAGCAGTTAAATACCCAATTACTTTTTATTTATGAAAAAAACTTCTATTTCTAGAAGTTTTTACAACATGGATCATAGACATTTTCGCATGTATCACACTCGGAATATGTATAACATGGAGTAAATGTATGACGATATACATGATGATTAATCATCTTTGTATTTATCGGAACAACATGAGGTACTTCATGTACAATGACGCGTTCACACACTCTCTCTGTTGGACATTCATACACTGGTGGACACATACAACCATTATTTTCCATGCCATACCCCATTGGTTGTTGATTCATTTCTTGTTCAACACATCTTGGATTCATATAAACATTCCTTTCTAATGTATAATATGCAAGATTTAAAAAATAGACTAAATAAATAGTCTATTTTTAAATAAATATGTCTAAATATTCATCAAAGATAATATTCATTACTTTAGGAGTATTTTCAATATAAACACTCATTTGTTTCTCATTGGCCTCTTTCATCTTCTCTAATTTTTCATCTATAGGAAAATCAGAAATCCCCTTTATAATTACACACTCAATGCCGTTTTTCTTACATATATAGGCAATTGCTCCTGCTTCTGTATCGGCAACTGTTATGTTATTTTTTTTAATTTCTACATAATCATTCCACATCACAGCGGCCTTATCCGCGGTGCCAATAGTTCCCATATTTCCCTTAAAGTCATACTTCGAATAATCTAAATCGACGACAAATGACTCCTTGATAAGAGGTTCTATTTCTTTTACTGTACAATCATATTGCAAAGCTTTATTCGCAACAATTATATCTAGTGGCTTATAAGCATCATCAATACCTGCACATGTTCCAACAACAAGAACTTTACTTAAGTCAAAGTTATCTATCATATACTGATTAGCACCTATTCCATTAACTTTTCTAACACCCGTTTGATAGAAAACAATATCTTTTCCCTTTTTATTTATTTTAAAATACATCCCATATGGATAAAGAAGGCAATCTTTATCTGTTTTATCAAAATATTTTAATGTTGCTTTCCATTCCCATTTAGCAGCAATACTTACTCCAATCATAATTCCTCCACATAATCATTCTTTTCAATTATCTCTTTTAATTTATTTAAAGACTTATTTATATATTTTCTATTTATGCCTATAAAGGGAATATTTAAGTAATCAACTTCCTCAAATAATTCTTGCATAAATAAACCCTTTCGATTTTCTGTTCCATTATTAGTATAGATATAATTTACACAACAAGATGGCGATTGTTCAATCCCTAAGATGGCAATTACTTCATAACCCGATGAAATAATATTTTTTATTTGCTTAGAAACCTCCTGCGCTAATAATTTGGCATGATTTCTAAATTCTGGTGTGTCATAAGATTTCAACCCCTTAGGTTCGCGAACTAATGAATTACTAAATGTACTTTCCGCACAGGGCATTTGAATAATATTTACATCATTATCAATGAGCAATTCCACAAAGGGTTTTATTGAACTTTTCCACTCATATTTGACTATTCCCTTTGCTTGATAGGCCTGTGCCAATAGACAAAAAGGTACAAAGACAAACTTTTTACTGCGATTACTCATCTTCTAAAATCTCCTTTTTCATTTTTAAAATTAATAAGTATTAATGAAGAACCATTCCTTCGCCAGTCCCATCTTCCTTGCGCGTTTTAAAGCCGAATTTCTTATAGAATCCTTCTTTACCTGACACAGCTCCTAAATATGTTGTAACTCTCGGTTCGATTGCTTTAATTTCGTCAATTTTTCTAATAATACTTTCCATAATTGTTCTACCAACACCTTGTCCTTGATATTCTGGACGTACCATTATATCACAAACGTATAAAAATCTTATTGAGTCTCCAATAATTCTGCCAAAGCCAATAGCTTCATCCCCATCATAAATGGAAACAGAATACACACTATTTAAAAGAGCTATTTTAGCATTTTCTAAAGATATAGGTTCCCACCCCACAGATCTATAAAGACTTGAATAATCTTCAACATTATTATAATTTTCTTTTATTGTCATAATATCCCCCTATAAAAATTTCAACATTTCTTCAATTGCTCTTCCGCGATGCGATACGCTATTTTTTTCTTCTTCTGTAGCTTCACCAAACGTACAATCTAAATCATCAGATAAGAATATTGCATCATATCCAAAATCAGTACGACCTCTTTCTTCTTTGGTAATACTGCCATCTGTTCTTCCCGTGAATGTCTGATACTCTCCATTAGGAAAATAGACAACTATAGCACACATAAAATAAGCACTACGATCATCTACACCATCCAATTCTTTTAAGACGCGTTTGCGGTTTTCTAAACTATTGCCATGAACTCCCGAATATCTCGCACTATAAATCCCTGGCGCTCCATTTAAAGCATTGATACACAATCCACTATCCTCAGCTAAGACTATATAATCTTTCTGCTGTTCTTTTAAATAATTATGGATAGTCGATGCTTTAATAAGGGCATTTTCAGCAAAAGTATGCCCATTCTCTTCTATTTCTTCTTGATAATCTAAATCTTTTAAAGTTATCAATTTATAATTCTTTAATATTTTTTGATATTCCAAAACTTTATGTTGATTATTGCTTGCTAATACTATTGTTTTCATATTTTCCCTCCAACAAATTATTAATTACATTATCTATTATTCTGTCCCGCTCATCACCCCTTGATGTATTGATTAGGGGAAAACAATACTTAGAACATTCATCTATTAATTCTTCGTTTCTATTTAATATCCACCTAATATTGCGATTCAAATCATCTTCATTTACAAAAGATGGCCAATCATATTCCTTAGAATATTTTTTCAAATCTCCCTCTATATTTTCCAAATTAGCATCCAGATTAGCTAAGAATATTATTTGAACGCAATCACGATACTTAAAGTTAGCAAGTTCCTCTGGTGTAAATATATACTCATATACAAAATTAATCCCATAATTTTCTGCATCTATCAGAGATCTTTTTACCATACTCTCAAGAAGTGATATATATTTTTTATCATCCTTGTCATTGAGTATTGGCAAAGATTCCTCTAATGAATCTAAAAGCATATCAAAATTGTAATAATTAAACTGATATTCTTTTTGTAATTTTAAGGATATAGTCGTTTTACCTGCCCTCTTATTTCCTCCAATGATAACTACTTTTCCTGACATTTAATCACCTACTCATCTGTAACTTTTGTAACTAAAATCATATTATTATCTTCATCATATATTCCAAATTCATAGCGATAATCACTTTTGCGAAAATCTAAAAATATTTCTCGATTGTCTTTCTTTGCATGCTCATAAATCGTCTTTATCTCCTCTAATGAAGAATAGCGGAATTTATAAAGATTTGTCGATAAAGTATACTCCCTAAAATTGGGAATATCTACTTTTGCATAATCATATGTCACCAACATTATAATGGTATTATCTTTCTTTAATTGCATCCATGACGGGGGATCATACTCCGTAAATTCTTCAGTAAATCCTAAATACTTAATATAAAACTCTGCAGCTTTATATAAATCTTTGACGACAAATTCAATTACTACATCCATAAAAATTCTCCTTTTAACTATAGATATTTATTTAATATTTTCAACAATTCTTCTTTTTCGATTGGTTTAGGTAGGTATTCATTGAATCCTTCCTTCAAATATTTTTCTTGCATTCCCGCAATGGCATTAGCTGTCAAAGCAACTACTGGTGTTTTAAAATTCTTTATTTTTTTGAGTTTTTTAAGAGTTTCTACCCCACTCATTTTGGGCATCATATCATCTAAGAGAATTAAATCAAACTCTTCTCCTTGAGATATTTTATCAAGGCAATCAAAACCACTTTCCACATTTGTCGAAGTTATTCCATAATTAGATAATAACTTCGATGCTACTTTTAAGTTTATTTTATTATCATCGACAATTAAAACCTTGGCATTTTTAAAATCCGTATTATTACTTATTTTTTCCTCTTTTTCTCTATGTTGTATACTCTTACTTATTTTTTGATTTATACTTATTGTAAATTTAGAGCCCTTGCCATAGACACTTTCAACTTCAATAGTGCCATGCATAAGTTCAACTAGTCTTTTGGTAATAGAAAGTCCCAAGCCCGTTCCCTCCAAAGAAGTATTTTTATCTTCCTCTAAGCGTTCAAACTTATTAAATAAATTGGGAATTAGCTCCTCTTTTATTCCTCGTCCCGTATCACTTACCGAAATTTTTAATTCGCATATTTCGTTCACATTATTGGCATCAACTGATAAAGTTATTGACCCCGAATCGGTATACTTCACAGCATTTGTTAATAAATTAGTTATTATTTGTTTTACTTTGCTAATATCTCCATGTAAATACCATGGTAAATTCGCATCGTAATTGACTGCCATATCGATATTTTTCTCGCCAATCCTCGTTTTAACCAACTTGACAATATTATCAATATTCTCTTTTAAATTATAATCTACTTCAATAATATCCATCTTATTGGCCTCTATCTTGGATATGTCGAGAATACCGTTTACTATCTCCAATAGATTTTCAGAAGCTAATTTTATATCATTGGCATCACTTTTAGCCATCTTTAAAGATTTTTCCTCTAAAATACAATCAGAAAAACCAACAATAGCATTAAGAGGCGTTCTTATTTCATGAGACATATTACTTAAAAATTCACTTTTAGCACGATTGGCCTTCTCAGCCTCTATTTTTGCCACATTTAAAGCATCTATAATATGCTTATCTGGGTTTTCAATGGTAAAATACATTATTAAATCAACATAAGTTGCTATAAATGATGTAATTAAAAATCCTGGATTAATACTTCTTAAAAGCAAGGCAAATAATAAGAGCAAAATTAATATAAATAATGGTGAATATTTCGTATTTCGGATATTTTTACTATTCTTAATAGTAAAAAATAACATCATTATAGTAAATATCATCACGAGAATAATTAAAAAGTTTACACTTTTCCCATAGGAGTACACGACACCATTTTTATTAAATATTTCCGTAGGTAAGACAAAAATAATAACTGTACCAAATAGATCTAGTACTTTGCAAAGGCGATTAAAATAACTCTTAACTGACTTGCTCTTTGTCGAAATGGATATAATATAATCCGTAAATAATGATATATATATGAGAATAGATGCTAAGTGCATTTTCTTTAATATCAATATTAAAACACTTATTTTATCCAATCCTAAAACAGATACTAAAACAAGAATACTCGTATCAAGCAAAAGACTGATAAGTGTTATTATCAATAATTTAGCATATATATGAGTTTCCCGATTATTTACCCTCTCTTTTGAAAAGAAAATACATATTAACAGAACACTTATGGCAAGACTCATGATTTGAAAAGATATATTACTCATAATTTTACCTACCTAACTATAATAAAAGTAACACATAAAAAGATAATTGTAAATAATGAGAATGCCTAATCAAAATCCTTTTTACTTATGTTCGTCATTATTGAATATTATTATTTTACTAAGAGATTTATTTAAAGAGTTCATAAACTGCTCTGTTTGAAGAAATGGTTCTTCAAATTCATCTTTTACATATGTCGAAAATTCAGTCTTTGATGATGTCACCTCTTGATGAGAATAACTATAATAATCGACCTTAAAGTTTATTTGATAAAATGGCAAGTATTCCGGTTTTTCCGTTAAAACTGCCGTATTTTCTGTTGAACTTAAAAAATAAATACCACGCATATCACGCTTCATAATGACAATTTCTGGTACACTTTCTTTTTCACTAGCAAATAAATTAGCAGATGCATCCACCAAGTTAAAAACCACATAGTTATCAACTAGAGAAATTTCCAACTCTTCTTTTTCTGAATAGCGTCTACTTAGGTTCTCTCTTATCTTTTCAATAGTATTTACTAACTTATCCTTTTCTCCCGTACATGTACTTAAATATATTAAAGTCCTTCGTAAATCTTCATTAATAGTACTTTCTAATTCATCAAAATCTTCTCTTGTTGCATAGCGATCCAAATTGCCATCTTTAAAAATCAAATTCATAACTTCCCCCTATATAAGTCTAAGCATCCTTTTTGCCCTTTTTATTTTTTATCTGATATATAGTCATAATTCCCGCAGCCATACTTAAAAAATCAAATAAAGCCGATGAGAAAGATTTAATATATAGATCAAATATTAGCCACATCAACATCGAAAATGAAAGTGCTAATTTAAGTTTAGTAATATTTTTATTGTTCAAATTTAACGTAAATACGATAGTTCCAACAAGTGGCAATAACCCTATAATAAAATGGTTATTGAAAATAAGGGTAAATATCGTCGTCAAGACAAGTAAAAAATACGATACATTATTGGTAAGTTTCCCTTTATAGGCAACTATATTTCTCACAATGCTAATGGCATTTACAACCACTGCTGTATAGCCTCCCAAAACAACATTACTTATAATAAATAGTGTCATCTGAATAATTTGAACGACTAATATCTGTCTACGGTCATTAAGTAAACCCGCTATAACCATAAATATAGAAGCTATTAAAGCTATAATATTTCCAATAATTAAGAACATATTAATACCACCTTTTATCCATTATAACATAATATTTTTTCTATTAAATAAAAATATTGCTATATTTTACTTTTGGGCAAGAAATGCCATAAATTGAGGAATTTCATGATTTTTAACCCAGTAGTTATAATCCACTTCTTTGGCTTCTTCAGTACAAACAGATTCTTTAAAGTCTTCAATTCTAAAGCCACATTCACGAAGCAACCTAAAATGCAGTGATGGTGAACCGACATAAAAAGAAAGAACTTCACCATTGGGAAAATAATGATTATGGCTGGCGAAAGTGTTATAGTTTCCAAATACGCGATCTTCACTACTTGGATACGCATAACCAGTAATAATATATTCAACATCATCGACATTCATATGTTCACTAGCCCATCTTAAAGGATGACCAACAGAGAAAAGTAACTGTCCATCTTGCTTTAAAACTCGGTATATCTCTTGATAGATATGCTTTGGTTCACTTGAATAATGGATAGCCAAACTGCTATAGACAAAATCGAATGTTGCATCTTCAAAAGGTAGTTCATGCATATCTCCAACCAAAAAATCTATATCTCTATATGTCTCATGAGCCAATTTTATCGACTCCGAAGATATATCAATACCCGTTATATCGGTAGCGCCAAAACTCTTAAGTAATACGGATTCTTCTCCCGTTCCACATCCAAGCATTAAAACTTTTTTCCCCTTTAATGATGGCATCATACTCCTCATCATGGGCTTTTCCGAAAAACGATGAGGCTTTTTTTCGCCTTTTAATAATTCTTCTTGTCTCTCTTTTGCAAATTTATCATAATCATTTACCATTTTATATCCTCATTTCTTTTTTACATTATATACCTTTTTTGCTAAATATAAAAGAATCAATTCACTTAGAATTGATTCTTCTCTTTAATCAATGCGCCATAGTTGAAATTTGCCCGTTATTTCATCGACATCTTTAGTATTTCCATAAATAACCGCACCCATATATTCCATAGCCGCTTCCTCTTTTGAAGAAATAGATTCCACTAACTCTTCATCTGTTCTCGTATCTAACATATCCTTCGGATAATCAGCCACCAATAAATTGGGATTCTCGCGTGCCTTATTTATTGATGCTGCCAATTTACTTGGCTTAACCTTTGTAATGATAAAGGGAAATTTGGATATTCCCAAATGATTAACTCCACTCTTATCAGTTATAATATTTTTTCCCATTATCTCTGCATCAGAGTATTTACCGATAGATATACTCAAATGCCCTATAATATTAAGTGCTACTGATGGCGAAACATTAGTTGCAATAATTCCTACTATTTTTTTATCTTCATAATTCATATTTTATTCTCCTCTATTTTATATATTTTTTGTTTTTAAATAAAGGAGATTAGACATTTTCAAGGACCTCTATTTTTGCCCAAAGTTCCCCGCCATGCATACGTCTTGGAAATTCTTGCATACTTTACCTCCATTCGCACCTCTAAAGAGAAATTAATCTTGGATAATAATATACCACATTTAAACAATATCTGCAAATTAACGTGCATCAATAGAAGATAATATTTCATAGACACTATATCTATGAATTTTATCACTTAAAACACCAATATCTACATCTTCTATATCTAAATGACGATTTAAAGTTATTAATTTCTTATTTCTTTCAATTATATCTTCATTGTCTTCTAATATTTTTTTTATTCGCTCATTACTAGACCTTGCAACATAATTATCTATTGAATCAAATGTCAAAATTTCGGAAGCCGTCTTTTTGCCAATGCCTTTGACGCCCTTAATATTATCAGCATTATCTCCCACTAAAGATTTATACTCGACATATTGATTAGATTTTATAAAGTACTTTTCTAAAAACGCCACCTCATCATACAATTTACTTAATTTTCCTCTTGCCGAATAGATGAATATATTATCATCAATTAACTGATAAAAGTCTGAATCATTAGAAACTATTACTACTTCATCAAATTCTTTTTGATATTGGGAAGCTATAGAAGCAATATAATCATCTGCTTCATCATCTTCTACTTCATAAAAAGGGATATCTAAAAACTTGAGAGCATTCTTTATTATTGGCAAACCAATAAAGGGATTTTCATCATCTGGAACATCATTAAAACTTGGACGATTACTCTTATAGTCTTCTAATAAACTGAGATTGTTACTAGTACTCGTTTCACTGTCAAATATAACTACCATGGACGTAGACTTTAAAATATTATCAATTTTTTTTAAAGCACCTAAAAAGCCAATAACGCCTTTTATTTCTATCCCCTTTTTATTGTGAATAGATGCTGGTATCCCATAAAACATTCTAAATAATAAATTATGTCCATCTATTAAAACTAATTTCTTCATAATACCTCCTATAAAAAAAGATAGATATGACGTCGATCATACCTATCTCTAGGGTCTAGTTTCACATTACTAGTGTTATCTATATTATAACATACCTATATGAAAGGTGTTATTATTTTTAATACATCTTGTAAAATAATGCCCACTATAACAATTATTAATGGAACAAAATAGGTCATAAATATTCTTAATTTTTCCCGATTATAATTCTTAATTCCCATTAGCCCTAGCCACCATTCATAAAAGCGGGTATTATTAGTTTTCTTATCCTGGAATTGATAATGTGACATAAAACAACCATTACCCAATTTTAGCATAATTATATGTGCGAGAGAAAATATTGCAATAATTTTCCAATCTAGCCAAAGGAAAGATGTCCATGCAATAATGGTTAATATAAAATGCAATGCGATAACATTTTTTTTCATCTTAATCCTCAATTACTTCTTTTTCATATAGTTTTTTGTAATATTTATTCTTGCGCAGTAATTCTTTATGTGTACCAGTGGCAATTATCTTTCCATCGTCTACTATCATAATACGATCCGCTTCCACTATTGTCGAAAGACGATGAGCAATGATTAGAATCGTATATTTATCTTTCATATTATTAATAGCTTCCTGAATATCCTTCTGTGTCTCATTATCTAAGGCACTTGTTGCTTCATCAAATAAAATTATTTTAGTATCTTGAATAAATGCTCGCGCAATGGCTAGTCTCTGTCTTTGGCCATCAGAGAGATTAACTCCTCCCTCGCCAATAATAGTATCATATTTATCGGGAATGCTTTCGATAAAGTCTGTTAGGCAGGCTAATTTACAAGCTTTTTTAATCTCTCTATCCGTTACATCCTTTTTAATAAGGCGGAAATTATCTCTTATACTCATATTAAAAATATATGGATTTTGACTAATAATCGTAATATTATTGCGAATTGACTCCTCATCTAACTCCTTTATGTCATAGCTATCTAAATAAATTGACCCCGATTCATGATTATATAATTTACATAATAAAGAGAAAATAGTCGTCTTGCCAACTCCACTTTTTCCAACAAATGCTACTGTTTCATTTTTATTAACTTTAAAACTCATGCCATCTAATACTTTATTTTTTCCATAACTAAAATGTACATCTTTAAACTCTAAATCACCATGAATTCTTTTAATATGCTTAGTTCCAAATACTTCTTTTTTAAATTCATTTCCATAGAGAATACTAAAAACTCGATTACAAGATAAATTAAAACCGCGAATCTCCTCAAGTAAACTATCGACATTTTTCATCAAATTATTAAATATACGCGTACGATAATTATATATAACTATTGCCGATGCCACATTGATTTTTCCCGTAGATAACAAATAAATCATTAAGAATATCAAACCTAGTTCACATATATCATAGATAATATCTATAGCGCAATTATAATCTATCTCCACATTGCGCATATTAAAGTTTGTCTCGGTTAACTTATCTATATTTTCTTCAATATTATCGACAAAGGAATTCTTAGCATAGAGCATTTTAATATCGCGAATACCCCTAATTAGCTCCCCAATCAATCCATTTGTTCTCTCATTTTGACGACGATATTTCTTATCAGCTCTATTGACTGCTTTGGCTTTGAGAAGTTGAAATATAGTCAAAATAATGGAACATATTAATAAATATATAAATATAACTTTATCTATCATAAATACAGCTACAAAGATACCAATATCTGTTAATATGCTTGTTAAATATGCCATTCCTCGAGTAAATACGCGCGACATATCATCAGTATCTTTTCCAAGTCTTTGAATAAAAGTTCCACTGCCATGAGAATCAATTGATTCAAGTTCGATATTTAATACTTGCTTAGCAACATCCATTTGAATATCTTTGGTAGTACCTCTAAAAAATACTTGCGTATTGCGTCTTAAAAGAACCGTAGTAAAATCACAGAAAATCGATAATCCAAAGCAAATTAAAGCTGCCATAATTAATTGATTAAACAATGTTCCCGTTAAGGCAACTAAAAGTTTTCCCGTATAAATTGGATAAATAACATTGATGACAATATTCGTAAGAGAGATAATTGTAAATATTATTAAACTTCGACGATATTTTCGACCATATTTATAGACCTCTTTTAAATTTCTTATAGTATTCTTCATAGATGACACCTCTTTACTCTTGACCTAATTATACTATAGAAATTCATATTTTAAAACGACTATAAAACGATTTTAAAAAATATATTTAAAGCAAACCTGAAGAGAAAAAAATTGTGATAATTAAATACAAGGTTGCGCCCAAATGGCGAATAGACAAATAAGCCGTAAAATTTAGATATGTACAAGTTGACTAAATATTTTCGCATTTTCCTCTGGTAATTCTTATTGAAATTTTCACTGAGTATTTTGGCCGACAATAAGGCGTAATAAATTCCTTCTCTCGTCAAAGGTGAGGCAAGCCCAGCACTATCCCCAATAAAAAAGATATTTTGATAATTGAAAAAGAAATCATCTCCCGAAGGAAGAAATGCTCCGCGAATATCTTTATCTTTAATGCCTAACTGTTTTAAATATTCATCAAACACATAGGTAATGCTTTTTTCCCCCTTCTTTATCTCTCCTATTCCAATCATGCTATATTTATAATTGGGAATAATCCAAGCATATCCTTTAAAATCTTTCATAAAATATAGTTCTATATCTTTTCTCGGTACATCCTTTACCTCTAATGCCAAATGCTTTCGTTGTTGACGATGCGTTACAAACTCTCTTAAAGTACTATTTATTCCATCAGCACCAATAAGATATTTGTACGAATACTCTCTTTTCTCTACTGTAATGACATTTTTAAAGATATCTATACTTGAAAAAGTCGCTCCCGTAATAATTTTTCCCCCTTTCTTTAAATAAAGATTGAACAAATAGTTATCTAAATCAACGCGATTTAGTGTAAATATTTCAAGATTTAAAGAAAATGATTTATCGCCATTATGAAATATAGGATTATTATATTTAGTAATATTTATCTCATCAATGTCAATAATACTACTCAATAACTTATATGCCTTTTTGGTAAGTAATCCCCCACATAACTTTTCACGTTTTTTTATATCTTGTTTTTCAATTATCAAGACCCTTTTATTTTGTTTTAATAATTCCAATCCAAGAGTTGTACCGGCTAATCCCGCACCAATTATAATATAGTCGTAATTCTTCATTTTTCCACCACTTACTATGTCAATAGTATAACATACATCAATAAAAAAAGACGACTAAAAAGTCGCCTTAACATACCTATTTATCCAATTCGGATATCATCGTATCATAATGACTATTGATTCGTCTATCGGTATCTATTCCCAATTTCTTAGCATAATCAAGCAAGATACTTTCATAATCTTTTTCATCATTTTCATCTATTAACAATTCCAGTTCAATAAAATATCCCAATCTTTCCACTTCATCCATGCAGATATTGACATCGTCATATTTGGAATATACTCTTTTTTTATTTACTTGAACCCATTCTTTATATCCAAGAGCACTCAAAAATTTATTGGCAAGAAAATAATCACTTACTTCAAACTCTATCTCTTCGGATTCCATCTTTTTAGCACTTTGCTTCTTTAAGTTCATTTCAATTTTATCATTGACTTTTCTAACTCTTAGCCATATAGATCCTTCTTTACTTTCGGTATCATTTAAATCGCTTACATAAATAGTATCCGATTGATGATATTCCTCACTTAACTTCTCATTATTATCATCAAGTATACTCTTAATTTTATCAAAATTATCTACTTGAAATTTCAATTCTATTTCACGCATATTAATCCATCCTTCTAAATTAATATTATATTATTTCACGTATTTTTTCAATATCTTCAAAAGATATTTCTATTTCTTTTTGCTGTAACATATCCTTTATTTTAAATTTTCCATTATTTATTTCATCTTCTCCTAAAATAATAACATATGGTATTTTCTCTTTATCAGCATAGGCAATGCTCTTTTTTACTTTTCTATCCATTACCTCTATATCTACTTTATAATCCATTTTTCGCAAGATATTGGCAAGTCGCAAAGATTCTATCTTTGTATTCATAGGAATAACATAAAAATCAATATTGGATTTTTCACTGAAGTCTGCACGTTTTTTCAATATTTCATATAGCGCGGATAATCCAAAACTTATACCTACTGCTGGATAGGAATTACCATCATCAATAAAATTTGTTATCATCTTATCATATCTTCCTCCAGCACCAATACTGCTTGTAATGTAAGCATCAGCATCATATACTTCAAAGACATTTCCCGTATAATAATTTTGACCACGAGCTAAAGATGGCGTAAATCTGCAAACATTTAATAAACCCAAATTATCAAGATAATTTGTTAAACTATTTATCTCTTCTAAACCATTTTTTATAAGTTCATTAGAAGTATTTGCATATTTTTCGCTTAATTCTTCTAAACTCAACTTGAAATTAGTTAGCAATTCCTGAATATCTTTTCTACTTAGACCTTGTTTTAATAAAGCATCGACAATTTCTTCTTCACTAACTTTTTCTAATTTGTCTAGCGTCGTAGTAATAGATGCTACATCTTCCTCTTTTGCTCCACTTTCCAGAATAATTCCCGTCATAAACTTGCGGTTGTTATATTTGATAACTATGGAAATATTCAATTCTTTAAAAGCTAAATCAAATATGGATAATAACTCCGCTTCAATTAACTCTCCTCCTATACCGACGACATCGACATCACACTGGGTAAACTCTCTATCTCTTCCCGCTTTTACTGGACCATCGCGAAAAGCTTTGGCAATTTCGTATCTCTTAAAGGGCATTTTTAATTCATTTTTATTTAGAGCAATAAATTTGGCAAAAGGCACCGTTAAATCATAACGCAATCCCAATTCACGATTTCCTTGATCTTTTAGTTTATATATCTCTTTTAAAATATCGGCATCATCATCATATTTATCACTTAAAATATCATAATAACACAAAATAGGCGTTTCAATAGGATTATATCCAAACCTCTCAAAAATACTTCTTAAAGTATCATTTATATAATTTCTTATTCTCTGTTCTTGAGGGGTATAATCATACCCTCCTTTAACATTCTGTATCTTCATATCTATTCTCCTTTATTAATTGTTTTTGGCGCTCTCTAGAGCGAGTTTTCAATTCTGAAATTATTTGATTAATTAAATTCTCTTTCCATATCCCATACATCTCATCATCAAAGATAATTCTTGAATCTACTTCGTAAAATGAATCAGTTACATCAGCATATACTTGGCTTATAATATTCCCCGACATATCCATATAGAAAAATATTGAACCCAAATAATCGGCATATTCCTCTTTCGGATAATATCTCTTATCCAAAAACATATATCCTTCAAAAGATTGTCTCAAACTACTATAAGATACTTCCAAGCCATCTCTTAGTAATACCACGTCATTTTCACTATCATAATTTATTTCACTCACGCGTACTGTTCGTCTTGTAACATCATCTAAAGATATATTGATAGCACGCCATTTTCCTGAGCAAAAACAACAATCTATTGTTTTGCTTCCATCTTTACTTGTTAATTTTTTCATATCTATTCTTCTCCTTCATTAAAAAAACTATACAGATATTCCTGTATAGTTCAAATTATTTATACAGGCAACAAGCACGACAATATGCACTTGCGCCTACAACAGTTTTAATGTCGTATTAACAAGTGCCGATTATTATGATGTTGTCTATTTATTAGATTAATTAAAAACATAACAATCTTTCCTTTCTGATGTGTTAGATTCTAACATGTTTATTTTATTTTGTCAAAAAAAGCTCTACGATTAATTAAGTTCAATTCTTAAAACATTACCTGCGAATACATCATCATATTTAACCGCTATGGGTGCTTCGTAATATAATTTTTTTTCATTATAATCATAATAAAATCTTTCTTCTATTTTTTCTATATCTATAGTCATATTAGATGTATCTACTTTACCATTTCGCTTTAATACTTTGTCTGTTTTAAAAAGATCTTTATATTTTTCATATAATGCTTTAGACTTATATTTTCCTTTAAAGTTGGATACCAATTTTAATAACTCAGACTTATTTAATTTGTTTAAATCATCTATCTTCTCTTTATCTTCTACGTCACATACCATTATATAATCAACATTTTTATCTTTAATAAAAATTGTATAACCTTTGCTAGTATAAATTTTATTATCGATTTTATAACGCAAACTAAAATAATAAGATATATTACTTCCATTATACGATAAAGTATAATCTTTAATATCAAATGTCTTATCATAATCTTTAATAATGTTTAGTATATATTGCATAGATAAATCCTTTTTAATTTTTTTCAAAGGAGTTTCTTGTAGATAATCGGCTTTTATTACGGGTATTGTGATATCATCTAATATATTTAAACGTATTTCTCCTGATTCTGATGATACTTCATATTTTTTTACTTCATCAGTATACTCTTCGCGATTCACAAAAAATAAATATAAAAGAATTCCTACAGTAATTAAACACATTACCAACACACATATAATTTTTACTTTTTTACTTTTTCCTTCATTTTTCATAAGTAATCTCCATTTTCTATTAATCAATTTTTTCAATAGTTGGATATGTTTAATATTTCAAACTTACACTATCTACACTAATATTATCACATATTCTTAAACTGGTAAATATTTTCTCACAATAAAAAAATTACTATTACTAGCCTATTAAATAGACCATAATAATAATTTATTTACTAAAGACATTAACTTTCTTTAAGTGCTTTATCCATTTGCTACCTTCATATTTTAAATTTGCCTGATAAGCAAGAATACTTGTAAGTCTTTGTTGAAGTTCTCTTTCTTCTTCTGTATATTTGTTAACGCAATCATCGGGAGTAGTTCTTATCATTTTGCGCATTGGCTCACACTCTAGTTCTTCATATTTATGCGAACGCGAAAAGTAATTAACAAAGCAAACGATATCTGGAGAACCTCCTGCCTTTAAATAGGCATTCATAAATTTACGCATTCCCGGATCTGATGTTTCATAGCCATAAATCAAAGGTATAGATATATCTCTTCCAAATTCCTGAGCAAATAGGAAGGCTCGACGTTTCCTCCTCTTTCAATTATGCGATACATGACAGAATCAAGCATTCCCTCTTTACTTTTTATACAATCCTCATAGCGATTGACAGCAGCAATAAATTCTTCTCCCTCATGAATGTTGTTATTTTGAATATAATCCACGACATCCTTTATATTAATCTCATCACATCTATACTCAAAATCTTCTAAAAAAGGAATGCCTGATACATCATAGATTTTTCCATTTCTATCTAAATGAATATGTCCTATACCAGAAGAATCATAATATAAAAGTGAAGGATAACTAGGATTGGAAAAATAACTTCTTTCTTCACCCGAAAGCGAATTATAAAAAGCCTCAAAATTATAAAAATCTGCCCAATCTAAGTGTTTTATATCATTTTTCTCATCTAAAAGATCTTTAACATAAGAATTATTAACAAACATTTCTTTGCTAACTTGCGTAGATTCTTGCCCGGTACAAGGAAGTATGCGATTTATCTCATAATCGGGATATCGCAGTTCATACCATACAGCCATTTTTTCAATAAAGTTTTGCATTTCAATGGGACAATGATACTCACCTATATTCGTATAGTGTCCGATAACCATATGCTGTTTATACCAAACGAGATAATCATGTACTTTGTCCTCTAAGATAATGGAATCTTTTACAACATCCACTTTAGATACGACACTTCTTTGCATTTCAATTGGTAATTTTTTTTCTTCACTAGCACCAATTAAATTACCCAAAGTCTTATAAAGCAAGTGTGATCCAACAGTTTCACTATCATCACGCTTTTTCGCAACTTTTTTTCTAATTACTTGTAATCTATCTGCCATAAATCCTCCCTTAAAACTTTAAATAATACTAGTATATCATAATGTATAAAAATATTCATTATTTATATTTTAAAGAAAAAGCATTTAACCAACTTATAATAAATTAATAACCTATATAATTTCTAGAAATTTAACAAGAAGACGATATATTTTTAACCATGAACTTATATAGGTAATCTCTTCAACTGTATGAAATTTTTCTATGTTAGCTCCAATAGAAATAATATCTAGATTCTTCATTCTTTTCTTTATTGAAGTACACTCCAGTCCTCCATGAGCAATTTTATCCTCTGGATACTCATTGAATTCCTCAAAATATAGTTTCTTATATTTATTAAATAATATGGAATTTCTATCATCTTTCCATATTGAATCCCTATAAATTTCTCTAACCATAAAATTATTATTTAGCATTTTGCTCTTTTTGCTAATTTCCTCTAATTCAATTTCATCACTACTCCTAATGATATAGGAAATCTTTACTATATTATCTTCTGTCTTTATTACGCCAAGATTTGCTGAGGCATTATTTTGAATTAAATATCCCGATTTTAAATCCAATACTTCCCTTACAATATTCTCTGTATCCTCTTTAGAAAAAACAAGTTTATTATCCCATTTTTCTATTTCAACATCTAAATCAGAAAATATGTCCATAAGATCAAGATTTGTATTCACAATAACCTCACAGTTAGCCGCCAAATCATTTTCAAATATTCCACCATTTATACTTCTTAAAAATATATCTTTATCTTTTAAAGCTTTAGCCATCACAGCTATTGCGTTATTTTCTGATAATTCTATATTATCTCCTGAATTACCTCCCGGAAAATTATCTATTAAGATTCTATAACTTGGCAAATCACATTCAATTAATTTACCTTCCATAGTATACTCATTTAATATATCACCATCTGCACCAATCACAATAGAGTCATCCTGAGCATTATCTAAATTTATTAATCTTTTACTTTCGACCTTTCCATAGGGAAATGTAACCGAGCCATTAAACGTCGTTTCCTCTTCCGTAGTAAACATGAATTCCAAATCAGGATGTTTCAAAGTATCATCTTCCATAATTGCTAACATCATTGCTAAACCAACGCCCTGATCGGCTCCTAGAGATGTATCTATGGCAATAACATTATCTCCCTTAATTATTACTTCAATTCCCTCACGAGAAAAATCATGATGAGAATCTTCCTTCTTAACACATACCATATCTAGATGAGCATGTAATGCTACTGGTTCTGAATTAATATTTCCCCTTTTTCTAATTAAGACATTATTATTTTCATCTTTAAAATAATATAATTTTTTTTCTTTGGCAACATTAATAAAGAAATCAGCTATTTTTTCTTCATGTCCCGATTCTCTAGGTATTTTAGAAATTCGTTTAAAATTATTTATCAAAGTTTCTCTCATAATTAATTTCCTATCTTTCTTCACATATCTTTATTAAAAAATAATCATTCATATTTATAATTATACTATTTTTTACTATCCTTTTCATTACCTAATTAAAACTCATATAAAAAACTGCTGTAATTTGCAGCTTAATAATCTAAATGGTGCCAACTGCCGGATTTGAACCAGCGACCTACGCGTTACGAGGGCGTTGCACTACCACTGTGCTAAGTTGGCAAATAAATATACAATTCTTATTATACACTTATTTTAGGTAAATTGCATCACATTTTTTTCAGGACGTGGCTCTTCTTGTCGCATATTATTGCTAAATAAGATTTTTCCCGTAGATGACTGAATTGTAAGTATCGCTGTTTCTTCGCCAAACAACTCTATTTCTACTCCATTAACAGTAAAGAATTTAAAATCTGATACATATGTTAAAACACCCGTTTGAATGAAATATTCTCCATTTTTCATACCCGTATAGACTATTTTTTCTCCTATGCATTCCTTCAAATTCTTCATCATAAAGTCATAGGCAAATTGTTTATTATATTTTTCATTAAATGCTTGAACAAGGGATATATGCGTCATACTAAGAGAGTGTGATTCTCTTATAACATACATTATTTGACGAATTAACGCATTCGCTATATCCAATTCACTAACAGAATTAGCACTATTCATCAATTGCTTAAAACTGGCTAAATCCTTAACGGGATCTAACATTGGCTGATATCCAGCTCCCTTAAGAGTATCAAAGACATACCCTGAAATATTTCTATCTTCAAACATCGAATTATAATCTATGGCCTTATAGAACCATTCAAGCACACTAAAAGCATTACTTAAATTTATCTCATTTAGCTCATCAATTAATTTTTGAACTTCACCTATTAAATTGAATGCTTTCATAGTATCACCTATTATTATTTTACTACAAATATTAATATTTTTTTCTATTTCTTACTATACTTTACATAAAAAAAATGATACATTGTATCATTTTTAAGAAACTTTTTTTAAACCGTAAGGACTTACTTGTTTTTGACTATCTAATTCATTTCCATCAATAATCTTATATCCCAATCCTAAATCTTTTAGATATTCTTCCTCACATGCTGCAATATTAGCAACTATTTCTTCGCGAGAAACACGAGGTTCTAAATAGCGATCATCTAAATAGGATTTAACATACATTTCTCTTTTAAAATTGCCATTCTTATATGCTTCTTCTAATTTTTCTTTATAGTATTCTTTCAATTCTGAACAATTTTCTAATATTGCTTCAAAGCAATTCCAAAATTGATAACGCATCCAAGGATCTATAGCTTCCCCTGAATAATCGCCAAAGAAATCTTCAAAATCACATTTTAAACTAGCTAAAGAAAAATCATCCATATCAAGAGGCATTGCTTCATATTTATTTAATGCGGTATTCATGGCAACATATATCGCCCTTGTTAAGATATTATTTTTTTCATTATTGACAAGACTACTATCTTCAAAAAAATGAATCAATGTTTTAAATGCTACTAAGTCATTATAATAATTTGCTACTTTTTTTAATTCAGGATTATAAAATTGAATAAAGCCAATCCATTTGCCATTGCGTGTCTCATCCGTTAACATATATGTACGAAACCATGAATAGACGTTATCAAATATTTTTTGAGTTGTAACTGATTGATTTGTGGATATATCTATAAACCGATTTTCGGCCGCAAAACACTGCATAGAATAAAAATTATCTAAAGCCTCCATTAGTTCATGATCTTCCTCAAATTCGCGATAACTGTGAACTTGATTTGGATCTATTAAAATATATCCAACCATAAGCTTCACCTAGATAAATCGTAACACACAAATCAAGTATAGACAATTCACATAAGTTAAACTTTACTCGTATTATACACATTTATTTTTTTGATTATAATATCCAAGACAACAGACGCTATGAGAGTTAATATCGAAACTAAAATATAATTGATTAAACTATTATCTAATAAAGAAATTGGAATTATCCCCTTAATAAAGTGCATAACAACAATAAAAAATGGATGAAGAATATAGACAAAAGTGCCAAGTGAACGAAGATGCGCATTGGAAGAATAATTATTCATTAAATAGGAAAAGAAAAGATACATTAGAGGAATTAAACTAAAATACATACTACTATGATGATACAAATTAAATTTTAAAGTTATTATTCCTTCAATTAATAATGTCAATACAAAGACATAGCAATATTTATTTGCTAATACTTTACTCTTATTTTTCTTTATTGCATACCCCATAAGCAAGAAAATTGGAACATAAAATATGCCATTGCGTGTATAATCAAAAACTAAAAAAACTAACTTATAAAAAGAATTAATAATAGGAACATTGTTAACTAAGCCATAATAACTGTCGCCAAATATTCCAATTACATAAAAAGTTAAAGCTATAGCAAGCGCCTTCTTTAAAGTCAATTTATGAATCAAAAAGTAACTTATCCAAAGACCCAGTATCAACGCTGGAAAATACCATAGATGATAAAGTGTTCCTGTAAAAAATATATCTTTAAAAAAATACACAATATGAAAATTAGAAAAATAGCCATTATAAATATTTATAGGCAAATACAAAATAATACTTAACAAATATATTTTTATAATCTTACTTGTGTATTTTATGATCTTCTCTTTATTATCTTTAGCCAAGACAAAATATCCCGTTATCATCAAAAAAAATGGAACAGCAACGCGAAATAAGACACGCGTAATTATAAAATCCAAACTGTTGCTAATACATTCAAAAGGATAAGTATGTATAGCCACAATCATGAAAGCCATTACTAACCTTATAACATCAATATTTAACTTCTTCATACTCTTCATCTCTCTTTATATTATAACAAATTTAATAATTGTATGTTATAATATTTTTCATAAAGGAAGTGGTAATATGCCATGGGATTATAAAAACCCAACTCCCCCGCAAATCGGTGATGGGAGATATGAAAAAAAGTTTCCCCATAGTTATCAAGTATTAGATTGTCTAAGAGTGCAACACTATGATAAATTTGGAAGCGATTTAAGTTTTAATGGAAATGCAGGATTAGATTATTTTGGTTGTTGTGAGACATCCGTTGATGTGTATTATAATACCTGTAAAAATTTTGCCAATGAAAAAACTCATGACAAAAAACCCATGTTTAAAATAGCAACAGAAAAGGGACGTGTTGGCGAACAAAACCAATACTTTGGATTTACCTTAAAAAAAGAATTGCTTATGGGCGAATCTAAAAGAGATGTTCTAGAATATATCAAGACTTGTATAAAAAAATTGGCTGGTCGCAATTTTAATTTAGTTTTATCTGATGATGAGACAATAAAATTTATTCATGTGCCTTTCGAACGCCACTTTAGTGGTTTAGGAGAATTTGGATGTGACTACACAACCAATGAATTTGCTAGATATCTACGCATGTATTATGAACATATAGAAGTTTTTATTGAATACATTGATCCCGTTATCTTAGCTGGTCTAAAGCCTCACGAAGAAGAATGGATTTCAAAATGTATGAAAAGCGATAAAGAAAGAGTCGATAATATTGAAATTGGTCCCCAACTAAGATACACAAATATTAACGAAAAAACGCCACATTAAAAGAGAAAATCACTTTCTCTTTTTTTTATTTTTCTATTAAGATAATCTTTCCTTGCTTATCTATAATCATATTTTTATCATTTTTTTGCACTTTAGCTAAGTTGTCTTTGAAATTCAATGCTTTATCATATTGAAATTCCAAAACAATATTGCCCGTTGCATCAATATATCCCCATTTATCATTTTGGCGAACTGCTATTAAATCATCCGCACTCTCTAGCATTTCTTCATACTTAAAATCAACAATGGCTTTATCTTCCCTATCGATAATTCCATATTTGCCATCCATCACAGCAATTATTCTATTTTCACCACTTTCAATTAATTTTTCATACTTAAAATCAATAACAACATTTCCCTTAGCATCAATTAACCCCCATTTCCCATTTTTCAAAACAGATGCATAGCCATTATGAGAAAATTCACTAGCATCATCATATTGATATAGGATACTTAAAACACCTTCCGGGTTTATATATCCCCATTTTCCATTTTTTAAAACAGGAGCTAAATCACGATTAAAATTCTTCGCATCCTGATATTGGTAATCTAATATGACTTTTCCATTCGCATCTATATAGCCCTTATTTCTTCCGTTACTAATTACGGCCTTGTCTTCTGATAATGCACTTGCCTCAACGTAATCAAAGGAAATAACAACATCTCCCAAATGATTAACATATCCCCACTTACTATCCTTTTTAACTAAAGCTAAGTCTCCCGAAAAAGATTTGGCATCATCATATATAAAGGGAATAATCATCTTGCCTAATTCATCTATAAATCCGAATTTGCCATTCTTTTTAGCCAAAGCTAATTTTTCCTTAAATAAAGATAATTCTTCATAAATTGGTTCAATAATAAATTGTCCCTTTAAATCAACAATTCCATAATTATTATTCTTCTTGACGAGAATTGCCTCTCCATCAAAATCAATTATTTCCATATCAAGAACAATATTTATATTGTCATTTTCAATACTTTCTTTAACTGCATCCGATTTACCGGGAGTACCATAATCCTTTTTATCATTCTTACATCCTGTTAAAGTTAAAACTACCAATATTAATAATATATATTTTTTCATATTATCCCCTCTTTTTTAAACTTGAGTATATCACATTTTTAAATTTTTATCTATCACATCTTTAATAGCTTCTAATTTATCAAAATTTATTTTCCCATTACTTAATGTTGGTTCAATAAATCCACCCTCATCAAACTCATTCCAAGCATAAATTAAAATTAAATCACTTTCATTAACACGAGAAAAATCTATAGCATTTTTAAAATGGTGTTTTAATTCTAATATTGTAGGAAATTGAATAAATTCTCGAACAAAATTATCACATATTTCCCAGGAAACCGGATTATCAAATCGCGGTCTTTTATCCCTTCCTGTCGTTACCCAAGGAACAACTTTATTAATATCGAGATATTGCTTCCACTTATCTTCTTCCAAAGAACTTAAGATGTTATAACTTAAATTATCCTTTCCTGGTGTTGCATATTGACTCAAGGCATCAAGTTCAAATAGCAAATTCATTGATTTAGCCTGTTCAACATTCCAAACCAAACCGACAAAGTATGGAAGATATTCATTCGATTTTTTTCTTATATAATCAACTATTTTATAAAGAGATTCATTGACATCAAATAGAAAAATAACCGGTCGATTTTCTATCTTTAAATAAGAATCACTTGCAAATTCTTTAATTAACCAATCGGCATCTTCTTTATTAAAGGGATTAGTACCTAAAATTAGACACCACTTTAGCAAATTTTGTTTAATATTTAAAAATATACGTCGAGGAATATCCAACCCCGAATTATGAGGATACCAACAAAATGCAAAATAGTCAATTCCATATTCATAGGCATACTCTACTTCCCTTTTTATAGTATCTTCATCAATGCATCTTATCTTTACTTTATCTCCATTAAATTTTGAATAAAAAGGCAAGCGATGATAATATTTTGAATTAGACAGTGTTTTTTCCACTTCTAATCCCACAGGATTAGCATCACCTACCCAAGCATCCCATCTTATCGCGCCAATCATTTTCTTCATATTAATCTCCCAAATATATATCTAAATCATCAATTTTTCCCTTTTTTGCATAATAACATAAGAGAAAAGCTTCTATCAAAATATTCTTTCTTCCCTTAAAACTATATTTCCAATTTTCTAAATCATTTTTTCTATCTTTCACACCCATACCACTTAAATGAATTAAAGACGTATTTTTATTCATCAAAGCCATGCATCTTCTCAAGTGAAAATCTGAAGTAATTAAAAGACATTTACATTCTTCTAATGAATAATATTTAGTTATTATACTTGCACTATTGATGACATTTTCATAGGTATTACGCGATCTATCTTCAATAATAATATCTTGCTCATTTACTCCCTTTGATAGCAAATACTCTTGCATCTTAAAAGCTTCTTTATTCTTTCGATCAAAACTTAAATAGCCAATTCCGCCTGATACCAGTATTTTTTCTACTTTATGATTAAAATACAAATCTATTGCTGCATCTAGACGATAAGGAATCATCGACACTCCCCCAAAGACGACGACAACATCATAAGTATCTTTGACATTAAACTTATCTTTAACGAAAACTATTTTTTCTAAATTTTTTCTTTGATACCTAAAAAAGAGATCAAAGTATTTAATATTAGATAATTTCATTTTATCACTCAAATCATTTTATATAATTATTTTTATAAATATTAAATATTCTTTCCTTAAACTCCCTATCCTCTCTTTCAAAAGAAGATTGATCTTCTAACCCCAAAAAGCGATTATTCCAAAGTGTAACTTCTTCATTAGAGAGACTCTTTGAATAAATATAGCAATTATAATCAAGAGGTTCTTTGGTATATTTTTCGCCAACAAAACCCATTTTTTTATAGAGATTAACGGCATCTTGCATACTCGTTTCATCTGTATACAATCTCAAAGTTTTTTTGCCATCTAATCGCACTTTATTAATTGACCACTCCAATACTTTTTTGCCAAATCCCTTTCTTTGATATTTTGGCAATATTCCAAACCAAGCTAACCACATTTCCTCTTGATAATCGGGATAATAATAAAATACCGTTATACCAATAGGTTCATCTTTATAATAGGCTAGATAATATTTCACATGATCATCAGGATATGGCATTTTAGTTAATGAAATAAACAAATCATAATCAAGACTAGCTAGAATATTTAATAAACCATCCTCTTCAAAAATACTATTTTGAACTTCAATAGCCTGTAATGCATTAGAAAAATCAACTATTTTAAACTCTAAAATATCCTTCATAAAAAACACACCCTTGCAATTTTATTTTACTATAAATTATTTCCCGTTTAAAGTCCATATGAGAATATTGACATAAAGAAAAAGGTCCATACTTGATACACCTTTTGCTCTTATTTTTTTTATTTTAATTCCTTTTTAGCAGCTTTTTCACTTTCCGAGGCCACATCTGCTGCACTTATAGAAAAATCCCTTATTAACTGCTCTTCTTCTTTATTAGGCGCCTGCTCTATGATATCTTCTACTTCTTTAATAAATGGATAATTTTCATATATGTAATCCTTCATTCCTGGAACCTCTTTTTCAAGATGTTCAAGAATATGATGATAAAGATTTTTTACACGTGAAGTTTTTAAATATTTACATGCTAACTCATTTGCCTTGTTTTGACCATTAAAAGTAAATTCTTTTTCCCAAGACTTATCTTTATCTGCATGTTTAGAAAAAGATTGATTAACTTTATAGATAGCTGGATAATCATCTCTATTTATCGAAATACTAAAACTATCTCCCTGCTCTTGATTTTCATATAAATATAAAGCTCCTGAATTGACAAATGGCGTCTTCGTTACATTTGTATAATTAACGCTTCTTTCCGTTCCATCCTCATAATTTCCATATGGTCCAAAATTATTTTGGATTTGTAAATGTAAATCAAAAGGATTAGTACTAAATGTTGTAATCTTTTCATCACTTTCTGGATCAATTATCGTCACTTCTATTCTTGGAACTCCGGATACTTCATGAAGACTAACACCTAATTCGACTTTAATCTGTTTGCCATAATATGTTTCATCGCACTTTTTCAAATTATCGACAGTTACTATATCGCGGTAAATCAAACCTTCATCGGAATTTTTACCATCAATCGTATAAGTATAACTTACTCTAGTATCGTTTACAACACCTTCATAAAGAAATCCGCCTAAAATAGGTTCAACACTCATTTCACATAGTTTCTCACCCTTATTATCGTATAGATAATAAAAATCTTCTTCCATTCCCATAGAATAGCCGAGATTTTCTAATACTTTTGCCGCTTTTGCATAATGTTCATTGAACGCCTTTTTAGCTTGGGCATTAATTTCCTCTGCTCTTCTTGAATTTTTTTATCTTCTTCTTTGATATATTTCGCGAATTCTTCAGGTTTTTCTCCCTTTATGACTCCTCTTTTCTTTCCCTTAGTTCTAATGACTGTTGGAACTGCTCCAAACAACTCATTCCACTTTTCACGAGGTTGAGCATATTCAATAAGACCACATGCTATTCCAAGTGCCATAAGAACTTCCATCATTCCTTGATCACCCGTCCACATATGTCCATTTTTGGTAACACATAAGTTTACAAAAGATTCGGGAATATCTCCTATTTGTAGATTATCAACTAATTTAGCTATTTTATCTTTATTGGCTCTTAACCTTTCCGTACAGAAGACAAAACTTCTAGCGATTCCTTCAACATAAGTGAATTCTGCTGTAGGAGCCTCATCCTTTATCTCTGAATCTTTAAACATACAATCCTTTAAAGTTCTTAAAACATCTTCCTGATCAAGATCGAGATTTATATTCAGAATACTAGGATTCTCTTCATTATGAATAATCTCTTTTAATTGTTTATCAAATGATTTTTGATCTATTGGCTTTGCCTCCTCAGGATGATTAAAGGTCGTGATAATTTCCTCAACAAAGAGGCGTATATTTTCATTATGATCTTTTTTAGATAATTTTCTACATTTATTCATTATTTTTTCGAGATTAGAAGAATCCTTGCTTCTAATGGCATCTAAAACCGGTGTACTACCATCTCCATTGATATAAAGCATTGCCGCAAGTTCAAACATGGCATCAACCTTCTGCTCGACCATTTCCATAAAAATCATCAATTCTTCTAAAGTAAAAATCTTTTTACCATAATAACGAAACCAATGGGCAAGCAAAGATTTCTTTTCTTCTGAAGTTAATTCTTTCATTTTCTTAATTTCCATAAAATAAAAACTCCTTTTCTTTTGGCTTTTATATTACCACAAAAAGGAGTTTTATTCAAACAAACAAACTTATTTTATTTTTCACCTTCAAAATAGTCGACATTATCATCTTCGCGATAAAAAGTACTTGAAATATTGTGTTCTATTATACCTATTTTATTTGAATCGACATAATGGATAATATCTGGTGAATTAGTTGTATCAAAGTCTAAATATAATAGGTTATCTTTTTCCGATGTATTTGTCAACTTATGTATTCCACTTTTACCACGAGGAAATACAATAATATCTCTTGTTCTTACATTTATATTATCATCTTCCTTTTATATAACTCCTCCACCATTAATAAATAGAAACATTCAGTATTATGTGAATGATAATGGTTAGGAAATGATGATGCCCTAGGCATTAATTCATAAAAACATACATATGCTTGATCAAATTCACTTCTCTTAGTGACCTCTTACTTGTTGCATTCATAACCAAAATGTCCTTTCTTGTACTTTGGCTTCATATCTTTTAAATTTTGTATTACAATTTTTTCGTTCATAAATTACTTGCCTAACACTTTTAATTTCTTTTTTAAATCTTTTGCTGCCAGACCTCTTGCACTTACTTTATTTTTTTCATCTGCACTTAACTCTGCCAAAGTTAAACCATTGGAAAGTTCAAATATTTCATCAAATCCAAAACCATTAATACCTCTACATTCTTTTGCTATAAAACCTTTTAATACTCCCTCACCAACTACAATATCTTTGCCATTATAATAAACTAACTTACATATAACTTGAGCACTTCTATTAGAATATTTATTTAATTCATTGATTAAGTATTCATTACGCATTGTATCACTTGCATAATCTCCCAAGAATCTATGTGTCATTACACCAGGAAAACCATCTAAAGCATCAATACAAAGTCCAGAGTCATCTGCTATGGTTTCTTCGCCAGTCAATTCATATATCTCAAAAGCCTTTTTTTGAGCATTTCCCAAAAATGTATCTTGATCCTCTACAACATCTATGTCTATATTTCTCTCCTTTAAAGAATAAATTTCATATTCATTCAAAATTTTTTTAATTTCCTCTATTTTTCCTTTATTATTCGTTGCAATTATTATAACCAAACATCTCCTTCCATTGCTTTAAATTTATAAACTTTGCTTGGGCGATACCCCCTTTTTACAGATTCTACTGATACTTCTTCACAATATTTAATTATACGTTTCCTAAAATTTGATTTATCAACACTAGTAGATTTTATAAGTTCATAAACATTTCTTACTTCTTCTAACGTAAAAGTATTGCCCATAAATTTAAATATAATATCTGAAAAATCTAATTTCATTTTTAGATGTTTATAGGCAATAAGTATTTCTAACAAGCATTTTTCTAAATATAAATCATCAACATCAATTCTATGAAAATACTCAATATTATTATTACTTATTTCTTCCACGGTCCTAAAAGAATACTTTTTGTTACCAAAAGTAATAACATTGTTATTTATAGAAAAATCGATAAGAACATAATCAACATCTAATTTTTTTACCTCTTCTGCATTCATTACAGCAAGATGAATAATATCTATTGAAGAATCTATATAATATCTTTCCTCACCCAAAGTGTAAACTTGTTCTAAATGAAATTTATCACTCCCAATAATATTCTTTATATGATTTCTTAGAGTATTTTTTATACTTTTATTTTCATTTAATCCAACAGACACAAGTCCATTATCTCTCTTATTAACTAACAGTTTAAATATTTTCACATCATTTTTTCTTATATCCGGATTAGAAACATTATCTAATATAATAATAGGACAAACTAAATTAATTTTCATAAAATAAACACATCCTTCTCATCACCATTATATCATAATGAATTAATAATCAAAAAATTTCAATACTCTTTATCACTAGAAAACTCGATATATGGATATTCACTCTTTATTACTTCTTTTATTTTTTTGCAAATAACTTTTAATTCATACTCATAGTCTTGATTTATTTTTTTATCAATATAGTATATCCAATCATATAAATTCATTGATATAGTGAAACTCATAGCTTTCGTAAACAAATTAAATTCATTGCGAATTTCAATATCATCTTTGCTATTATGTGATGCATGTTTTTTCACATATTCTTCTCGTATTTTTAAAAACTCATTAATGTATTCCATATCTTCTTTTCTTGCTACATAGAGAGTATCATCTGCGGATATAGTCCGTGATGTCGTTTGTCTACTGATATTTGCTCTACTACTAGCAAATTCCAATAATGTTTCACCTTTGACCCCCGTTACTAAAAAACCCAGATTAATATTCGAAAGAATAGATTGATGATGAAGATTATTGACAATATTTTCTAAATATTTTTCCCTTGGTTCTTTAAAATTCATATAAGTTACACGAGCATTTAATTCCGCAAGTTGTTTATTGTTATCCGTTAATTTAAACAATTTACATATATCTTCTGGAATAACATTTTCTGTTTTTGATATTAATACTACCCCTGGTTCTAAGACAAAACGATTATCTAAAACTTTGCCTCCTGTAATTTCAATTAATTTGCTTATATTTTCGCGTGTATTCATTATAAAACTCCAAATATATTATTTTTCGAATAAGTCTTTAAATCAACATCTTCGACATATTTGCTTGTATAGCTAATAAAACATGCTGTATGATGCGGATATACTTCCATAAATATATTATATTCTTTTTCTGTAATTAAACGTTTTTTTAATAGTTCTTCTAAATCTCTTTGATATATTTTTTCAAATTCCTCATAATCACCTTTCATTATCAATGATTTATAAAGTTTCTTATCCAGAGAATAATCATATGCAATTTTACTCTGAAATCCATAAAATCTCTTTTTCTTGTTATCTAAGTTCTCTTCTATTTGACCATGATACTCAATAATATTTTTATAGACGTAATCAAATATTCTTTTAATTAATTCTTCATTGCTTAACTTATCTGTTAAATTAAGTTTGTCAATTAAATAACTAGTACTTAGCATATATTGAGAATCATTTGATAAACAGCCGGGGATTATTTCCTTATAATCGGCAAACCAGTCAAATGTTGCAGAGGCTCGACATAGTTTAGAATTAACATTAGATAATGTCCACTTTAAATCGCTTATATATACAGGAGCAAACCATTCAAGATACTTATCTAAACTCTTCTCATATTTTTTATTAATTTTAAAGTAGTCTTTTATGCCAAGAGTACAAAACATTACATTTCCTAGTAAGTTATCATACAAAGTATTTTCCCTTAATGCATTAAATCCTTGATAAATGTTCTTTTTTTCAAAATCATATTCTACACCTAATTCTTTTAAGGCATCAATAAAATACATATCTGCTAGAACTAAGCATACACCTTCTCCAAGCATTCTTTCAATTAAATAGATTCTTTTATCTAATTCACTTCTCCCAGTTATTTGCAAGTCTGGGATTAAATTATGGAGAATATCATGGATGAAAAATGTTAACTCATGAATATAATCTCCCCTAGGAACTGCAGGAATACCAGCATTAGAAAGTGGTTGCCAATAGTTAAAACTTGAATGATTATCTGAATTTCTAAAAAATAAACCATTAGAAAGAGCTTGTCTTATCAATTTATCAAGTTCCGGATTTATTTTAGAAATACTCTTAACATAATCACAATCATCATATACATAATTCTCTAAATTAGTTGTAAAATCAATATTGATTTCTTTTCTTTTTGGTAAATAATTTGTACTTATCATATTTTTTCTTCCTTCTTTATCATAATATTTTTTCTTTCTTTATATAAATATATATTTGATTTGCTGCTACTTCTAAAAAACTAATGAAATGATTTATATCAATATATCTTAAATTATCATTCACAGTTTCTTTAATAACATTGACATTGCTACGATATTTTTCAATATCTATCTCTTTTTCAAATCTCATTAAATCCTCTATTTCTTGAAGACTGAAATGATAATAATCCATTATTTTTTTGCTCATATTTGTATAATCTAAATATATTTTTTCACTTTCAAATATGTTAGTTTTTTTGTCTAAATCTAATCTTTCATAAATATCTTTTACTACAAATTCATCGAGAAATAACTTATCAAACATTAAATGAGTAAGAAAACCAATTTTAAAATATTTATTTAATTTCTTTTCTTCCTCCATGAATAAATCTATATCAGGAATTTCGAATAACCGCCCTCTAATTCTGTAGTGTTTTTTTTTATCAATATAATCTGGATATAGGTTACCCATTAAGTAGTTATCATCATTAATTTTTAACTTTTTGGCAACCAACTTACCACATGCATAATGTGCAACAATATTTGGCATAAATTCACCTCAATAATATCTCTTTTATTTTTTCTTTTTGTTCTATCTCTGTAAGATTAGTACAATCCAATAAAAATAATTTGCCATATAAATAATCCATTTTTTTCATTTCATTAAATGTATCATAATACATTTGATTATACTCCACAGAATACCGATCAAATTCAGATATCACATCTCGTGCATAAATTCTTTTTTTCAATTCTTCCTTATCCATGTTAACGAGAAATAAGATTTTATCATTAGTACTTTCTAAATATTTTTTATATTCCCTAATTCTCTTTTCCATAGGAACATCAAAGAGCATATATTTACAAATAACATCAAGATTTCGATCCAAACAAACAATACCTTCACGCAAAAGTCTTTCAATAGACGTTGACTTTCCAATACCATCAGTTCCTTCTAAGATAAAATCAGTAACTCGTATATTCCCACTAATTATGTTTTCTCTACTAAATAACTCATCTACCTTAACAAAACCTTTAGTTGGAATATATGCATCATCATTTGTTCTTATAATAGTAAGATTATTTAGATTTGCATATACCTCAACTTCAATGACTATACCATTATCTTCATAAAAAGTATGACTCCCTATAAGTTCATCATTAAACATAAGTAATTCCTCACTTATTATCTTTAGAGAAGAAACATATTTATTCATATATTCTCTTTTCGTTAAAACATAATTTGCCATACTCTGCCCTCCGTTACATATAGTATTTTAAACCATATGTAAGATCTTGTCAATATACTTATATTTTTTTTTACTATAAATTATAAATTTTATGCTAAATAAACGAAAAAACTCATAACAATCTGTTACAAGTTTAAGTATTTGGTTAAACTTTTTAAGCAAATATAAATCTTCCATCTTCTTATCTTAAATTATTAATAACTTAGCATATATAAGCTCATCGCAATTTACAATACTTTACAATTAAAAAATGTCTCAAAATTATATTTCAAGACATTTAATAGCAAAATGGTGTTCCCGGGCAGAATCGAACTGCCGACCTATCGCTTAGGAGGCGATTGCTCTATCCTACTGAGCTACGAGAACATACATATATTTTATCACAAATTTAAAACAATGGAACTATTTATGTTCCATTGTTAATATATTAAATGCTAATATTCCTATTAAAGATATGGAATAGTTAATCTTTGATGTAACTTTTTTATAATTAAATTTATATAAAGCCTGTTCATAAATTGCCACACCTTTATCAACTGCAGTAAGAACCCAACTTTCTCTATACTTAGGAACGACTTTACTCAAAGGAAACATATGCGCCTCAATAGCATTGGCTTCAATATCATTAATGTCAAATTCTCCCTTAGCATTAGAAAGTGCTATATCGGGATGAACAACACCTTGAATAAGACCATGATGAGAGCCAAATTCCTTATTAGTAAAGAAATCATGCAAAATAGCAGCACGAGTAGCTGATACATAATCCAAGTTTAATTTCTTAGCTATTTTGTATACAAAACGAGCAACACGAAGGGAATGTTCCATGCGTGTTATCCCATGATGTGATTCTGTACTTATCTTTTGAAATTTTTTATTTTCTAATATATCTTTTGCAATATACTCAAAACTTACTTCGTTTTTCATATATGAAATAACCTCCAATACTTTAAACACTTTTATGTGTTTAAATCGAACAGCATAGAAAGTATATCACGATATTAGATATTTGTCTATAAGATATGCCTAACTATACATTTTTAGTGTATAGTTATTATATGTTACGTCATTATTAACTTTAGTAAATACCCTATTGTCATTAAGCGTAATGCTATCAATTGTCTCTTTATACGTTCCTATTTTAACATTCGTTGTCGTTGCTGATTCTAAAAAGAAATATTGCTCATTTTTTAAAGTTCCATTGATGAACAATAGATAACTCCTCGTACTATCTTTATATTGATAATATTTCATCTCTGTATCAAATATTTTTAATGATTCATTATTATAAGTTATTCCATTATCCCCAATAGGCATTTCTTGATTATCTAACTTTAATACACCTTCATTTAATGTATATGCTCCATATTTGGCATTTAGAAGCCCATTATCGCTTATATTAAGGAGAACATAGTATTTTCTATTGGCAACTGTTAAATCAATTCCTGAAGGGCATAAAACTAAAATATAATTATCACTTTGAAATTTGCGTATCTTAGTTTCATCATTTAAATAACTTAAAAGCTTTGATTTCTCACTTTGTTTTGTCGTCGTTGATGTCGTCGTTGTTTCATCCCCATAAGTCATCGCCTTATTAGTTAATTTGACTATCCCATAACCTGCTGCTATAATGACCACTAAAGCAAATAAAACAGCCAAGAAAATAACAAATTTATTAGTCTTCTTATGTTTAATTTGATTATTAACATCTAAGGCCTTTTTTTCATCAATTGCCGCATTGGCATCAATAGTTGCAGCAACAATATTATCCCTTTCACGATTAAGCATAGTATCTGTTTGATTATTCATATTATTATTAAAGGCATTTGTATTATTCCCATTGCCATTATTTACATTGCTATTATTAAATTCATTATTATTCATAAAAATCTCCTACTCTATATTATGTACTTTCCCTAAAACAGTACTAATAACCTTTGTTTTCTTATTTAATTTTACTTTATACATAGTATCTATTTCAAATGTTTCTTCATTGGAATAATAATCAATAATACCATATTTCTCATGCTCTAATTTTAAACATTTTATCTTATCATCAACTACCTCAATATCTACCAATTTTAAAACATCTGTTTCATAACCCAAAAAGTATACACTTATTGTATAAATCGATAAACTCACCATAAACATTCCTATTACACAGTCAAAAATATTAAAATCATTACACATAGATTTGATGAATACAGAAATTCCAAATAAAAACATTATTACAAATGTAAAAATATTATATATAGTATTGGAATTTTGTTCTTTATTCAAAAAAGTAGCTGTTCTTGGCAAACACTTAAATATAAGTTTTATAATAAAGAAACTTAATACTATGATAATTAAAAAACCAATTGTTAATAAAGGTACATCTAAACTATTGAGGATCGCATAATTATAAAGAGTCATAATATACATTACTAGTCCAACACAAAAAATGGGTATTAATAAGATTAGAGCTAGCATTGCCATTAGACCATCCCTTTACTATCTTAATTATAACATAAAAAAACTGATAATAATATCAGTTTTACTCGTGTTTTTAAACAACTGGTTTATTGGTATTTGTCTTTACGACATTTGTTACAGGAGTTGCTCCCGTATTTACCGTTTGCGTAGCTGGTTGCTGCACTGGAACCACTGTTGTTTTAACTACTCTTACCTGTGCAGGTGGAGCTGTTTGTATCATCTTTGGATCAGCTGCAGGT
>CAJTKV010000005.1 GCA_910577075.1 uncultured Bacilli bacterium | reverse complement strand
CAACTAGGCTTTAAATAATACTTTTTTAGTGTCCACTTTTTGTTGACAACTTCACTAAACTTTCTTTTATAATGTTATAATAAATTTAGAAAAAAAAGAAGCTGTCCCCCTGAGAACAGCTTCAAAGAATAAAAAGGGGTTGGCTAGTGTGATACTAGCACCAATTCGCCTGTAAGTGAATTGGTGATATATATACTAATCGAAAAGGGTATATTTGTCAACACTTTTTTGCAAAAAACTAAAAAAAATGGAGGTATTATGAATTTATCAGATATAAAGGGTATTGGACCAAAGACTTTAGGCTTATTAAATAAATTATCTATCTATACAATTGATGATTTAATTAGATATTATCCATATCGTTATAATACGTATTCAACAAGTAATATTCTCGAAATAGAAGAGGATACTAATGTTGTAATTTCTGGAATAGTAACATCTACTCCAAAGATATCATATATCAAAAGAAACTTTAATAAACTAAATTTTACTCTTGAGACAAATAATGTCAATATCAATGTCTCTATATTTAATCGTGCATTCTTATCTCACAATATTTATATTGGCAAAAACATTACTTTAATAGGTAAATATAACCGCATTAAAAACACTTTTACAGCAAGTGATATAAAACTCTATGGATTAACTAAAACAGAAGTAGAACCGGTTTATCATATGATTAATGGACTTAAGACAGCATCATTAAAGAAGATAATATATAATATATTAAATTCCAATATCGAAATAAATGAAATAGTACCAGAATATCTATCAAATAAATATGAATTCATAGATACCAAAACCGCCATAAGAGAAATTCACTTTCCTAGTAATACTAATAATATCAAACAGGCAAAGTTGAAATTAAAATATGAAGAACTGTTTGCCTTTATGTTCAAGATAAATCTTATGAAATTTAAGAATCAAATATTTGATAATTTTGTCATAAAAAATATCAAACCAGAATATCTTGACGATGTCATAGATAACCTTCCTTTTGCTCTAACGAGTGATCAATTAGAAGCAGTTAAAGATATAATTAGTGATTTTAATCATGAAAGAAGAATGAATCGTCTTATTCTTGGGGATGTTGGAAGTGGTAAAACCATAGTTAGTTTTATTGCCATCTTGTTAAATCAAAAGGTAGGATATCAAAGTGCTATGCTTGCTCCTACTGAAGTATTAGCTCATCAACATTATGATAATTTTAAAAGTTTATTTCCCAATATCAATGTTGCCATTTTAGTTGGCTCCCAAACTAAAAAGGAAAAAGAAACCATCATCGAAGAATTAAAACAAGGAAACATCGATTTGTTAATTGGAACACATGCTATTTTAGAAGAAAATGTCGAATTTAAAAATATTGGCCTAGTAATAACGGATGAACAACATCGTTTTGGCGTTAATCAGCGCAAGAAACTCCAAAATAAGGGTCAGGCAGTTGATGTTCTTTACATGTCAGCAACACCTATACCAAGAACCTATGCCCTAACAATCTATGGCGACATGGACATCTCCATGATTAAACAAAAACCTTCGGGAAGAAAAGATATCTTGACGAAAGTCTACAAGTTTGATGAAATAACTAAGATAATTCAAGAGATAGAAGAAGAATTAAGTTTAAAACACCAAGTATATGTCATCGCTCCCCTTATTGAAGAAAACGAGGACACCGAATTAAACGATATCTTAAAAATAGAAGGAATACTAAAAAGCCATTTTAAAAACAAGCATAATATAGGAACACTTCATGGTAAGATGAAAGCATCAGAAAAAGATGCGATAATGAACAATTTCAAATCTGGTAAATTAGAAGTATTAGTATCGACAACTGTTATTGAAGTTGGTGTGGATGTCCAAAATGCTACTATGATAGCCATCTTCAATGCCGAAAGATTTGGCCTAGCGACATTACATCAGCTACGTGGTCGAGTAGGAAGAAATAGTCTTCAATCCAAGTGTTTATTGATAAGTGACAAAGAATCAGAAAGACTACATGTCTTAGAAGAGAGCAATGATGGATTTTATATATCTGAATGTGACTTTAAACTAAGAGGAAGCGGTGACTTGTTTGGTATACGTCAAAGTGGAGATATGGTATTTAAAATAGCTGATATTCATAATGATTATAAAATTCTTCTTCAATGCAAGTCAGATAGTCAAGAATTTCTCGATAATAATATCGAAAACAACTTTAGAGATTACGCATATTACCGTCATATTGTCGACCAATTAATGAATAACAATTGACAAACAACCCAAAATCATATAAACTTAGTATAGTATGGTAGCAATATCATACTGATCCTAGTTTAACGATTATACTAATGTTAAGCTAGATCAACCAAAACCCCCTGAAGAGAGCGTAAGCTCTCGCTTTTTTTTATACACAAATTAATTATAATAAATCAAAAAGACAATTATTATTTGCTTTTTATTTTAGGGTTTTGTTATAATCAAAAAAAGGAGCATCAAAATGGACAGGAAAAGTACTACAATAACAATAATATTTATGTTATTATCGATAACTACTGGTTTAATGTCGCATGATTTATTAATAGGAGGTCTTGCTCTTTTTACAGCCCTTATGTGTTCCTATTTTTCTAGTGAAGGCAAAAGAATAAGTTATATCTATGGTTTAATTAACTACTTGCTTATTGGTTTGATTTCCTTTAAAAATCATCTTTATGGGTTATTTTTCTTTGGCATGATCGTTTGTCCCATAATTCAAATACAAGGATATATATCTTGGGGAAAAAACCTAGATGAAAATAAAAATGTTAAAGTTCGCGAATTCACTTTAAGAAATTCTATTATCATAACCATATCTTGTATTCTTGGAAGTCTAATAATAAGTTACTTATTAACCCTCATTCCTGATCAAAGAATAGCATTCATGGATGCCTCATCCAACACGATAAACCTATGTGCTGTAATTTTAGGTATTCTAAGATTTAAAGAATGTTGGTGGATATGGTTAATAAATAATACTATTGACCTCTCCATATGGCTTATAACTTTTATATCCAAGGGCGAGGGCTCATTTATGATGTTACTCGTTTCTATTTCTTATTTAGTAATAAATTTTTATGGAATAATCAAGTGGAATAAAGAAGCTAAGAAAAATATGAATTCTTAAGAAAATATCAATTTGAGGTGATTTTAAATGAGAGAAAAATTAAAATCAGTGTATCTAAAGTATCCAAGCATTGAAGATATGAATATGCTTATTGAATATGAGGAAGAATACAAAAAAATGTTTCCCAATTATCATGGAGTTTCAAGAGAAAACTATGAAGAGAAATTAAAAGTATGGGATGAGCATAGAAGAGGAATCGGTACAAATGGAGTTAGCAATAATTTTTGCTGGCTAATTGACAATAATAAAATAATCGGTTTATGTACTTACAATGCCAACCCTGAATTAGATGAAAAATTTAAAAACTATGCTGGTCATATTAGTTATTCAATCCATCCCAAATATAGAAATCAAGGTTATGGAACAATCGCCTGTCACTTACTTATAAAGAAGTGTTTTGAGTTGGGAATAGAGGAGGTTATGATAAGTTGTCGAGGTTGGAATACTCCCTCAAAAAAGGTAATAGAAAACAACTTTGGAACTTTTAAAGACAAGATAGATGATAATGAAGAACCAAGTTGTAGATATCTAATAAACACAAGAGAATCAATTAAAAAATTTGAAGAAGAGCATTTGAGTAAATCAATTCAACAAAACTCATTAAAATAAAAAGGTAGCTGAAATTCATTATTTCCAACTACCTTTTAAAATGCTTAATAATAAAGATGAATCAAAAATTTAAATCTGTGCTTGCTCTATCGTCTTTGCTAAACTTTTATTAGCAGAAGAGTTTTCCAAGGTTGCATATTCGTTAATCTTTTCACCATTGACAGAAAAATGCATTTTTCCTATTACTTCTTCTCTTAACGTTTTTAACCATTCTCCAGTAATACCGTTATAAAATCTCTCTCCAAAATCAGACGTTAAAATAGAACTTATACTACCTAGTTCAAAACAATTTT
The DNA here is from genome assembly GCA_910577075.1 of uncultured Bacilli bacterium. Lineage (GTDB taxonomy): Bacteria > Bacillota_I > Bacilli_A > RF39 > UBA660 > CAG-582. Next base: position 61,485 of record CAJTKV010000005.1, on the reverse strand, counting down.
TTTGACTTGTCAAAATATTATTGACGATGAAACCACAAGCATCAGAGCAAGCTAGTAAATATTCTAAAGCCTCAAATTCTTCTTTAGTTTGCAGTTCATTCCATGTATCTCCATTTTTTAACTTAGTTAATCTTTCTAAAGTCACAGATGAAAGTCCAGCAATCCCAAGGTATTTAAGCAAGGAAGCAATTCTTGCCTTATTATTCTCCAAAGCTTCTTTATCAAAGGCAATTTGTTGCTCAGTTATTATTCCATGTCCAAAGACAAAGGGTTTACTGAGATCTTCTGATAAAATACTTTCTAACACTTCTAATAGATCTTTCAAATCAAACATACAATCACCTTCCGTTTGTTGGAACCTATTTTAACATTCTTTTTTATCGCTGTCAAAAACTAGTAACACTATTTATATTAGAGATTAAAAATCCCTCCTTTATAATTTGTTAAAATATCATAAATATGTTAAAATACACAACCGAGGGATAATTATGGATAGTATTGATTTAGGCGAATTAGATAAAATTGAAAAAGATATCATTATAAAAAAACCCGGATTGGTTTTATCACGGCTTTGACTTTGCTCTTGTCTCTGATATCTTAGAAAAAGGAATTTTATCAAAGCGCCATTTGAGTTTTCCGTGTCCCAATTTTGGTTTAAATGGCAAATATTACGTTAGCATTGCCAAAGATATTGATGGAGAAGATCGTGCACTAACAAGATATAAAAATTCAGGGCCACTTGTAATTTTAGATAATCTAAAGGTCATAAAATGCAAAAAATCCAACTTCTATCGTCTATTTAATCGTACTCCTTTGCCATTGCGTTATACCGCTTGGTCCGATGAGTATCAGGTATATGACAAAATATCGCCAGACAAGATTATTGGCTTTGAATGCATGGTCTATGACTGGGCTAAAAGTGGTAATTTATTTTTATTAAAAAGATTTCGTACGATGCTTGAAATAATGCAACAATTGAAATGCGAACTTCCGATTTATGATTATTCAAGGGAAGAAGAAAATGTCGTTCACGAATTAGACAAAGAGGCATTTTTAGAAATAAGTAAACCCCTAAAAAATCAAGGTCTAAGTTCATTATTATAATAACAAAACAGGAAGAGTCTATATAGACTCTTTTTATTATTTAAAAATAATCTTGTCATCTAATATCATAGTTGGTAAAAAAATGGTATAATATAAAGCATCAAGGAGGAAAAAATATGCGAAAATTAGTAATTCTAAGAGGAGCCCAGGGCTGTGGAAAGAGCACATTTATTCAAGAAAATAATTTAGAAGCCTATACATTATGCGCTGATAAAATAAGACTTATGTATTCTTCGCCTGAAATGACTGTAAACTATAATGAAACAATACCTCAATTCAATAATAAAAAAATCTGGAATCTTTTATATGAGATATTAGAAGATAGAATGCGAAGAGGAGAATTCACTATAATTGATGCCGTTCATGCAAACGTTAAAGAATCGTTATCAAACTATAAAAAATTAGCAGAAAAATATCGCTATCGTCTCTATCTCTTAGATTTCACTGATATTCCTAAAGAAATAGTTTATGAGCGAAATAATGCTCGTGAAAGCTATAAACAAGTTCCTGAAAGTTCTATTGACAAATCTTATCGTCTATTTGCCAAAGAATCCGTACCATCATCTTTTCAAGTTATCAAACCAGAAAACTTTCAAGATATAATAAAGACTATACCAAGAGATTTTAATAAATATGAAAATATTCATGTGATTGGTGATATTCATGGTTGCCTAAGCGCTTTAAAAAAATATTTTACTGATAATCCAATAAAAGACAAAGATGCATATATCTTTACTGGTGATTACTTTGATCGTGGCATAGAAAATTATGAAACATTTAATTATCTATTAGAATTAATGAAAAACGATAATATGATATTCTTAGTTGGCAATCATGAAGATAAATTATATAAATATGCCTGCGGTGATGAATTTAAAATGGATTATGATATTAAAAACACTATTGAAGAGTTTGAAGATAATAAACTCGAAAAAAGTCTTCTTCGTGGCTTTGTTAAAAAATTAGCTCAGATATCTTTTATCGAATTTAACGACCAAAAATATTTAATATCTCATGGAGGAATACCATATTTTCCATCAAAGTCGCTAGATCTATACAGCACCAATTCCTTTATCTATGGTATCGATAAATATGATGTTAATATAGATTCTATATATAACGAGTATATGGAAAACCAAGAAAATAAAGTAATTCAAATCCATGCTCATCGCAATTACTATAAAATTAAGTATGATGAATATCCTCTTTCTTTAAATCTTGAAGGTGATATTGAACATGGAGGACATCTTCGTGTTTTAAATATCTCACCAACTGGAATTTCTTGTACAGAAATAAAAAATGACATATACAATCCTAACTTAATAGAGGAAACAACTATTTATAATTTGATAAATGATTTTAAAAATAATAAATATATTATTGAAAAGGATTTAGGAAACAATATCTCATCATTTAATTTTTCTAAAGAAGCATTTGCTAATCACATATGGGATAATATGACTACTAAAGCTCGAGGATTATTTATTGATACATTGAACAATAAAATAATTGCTAGAAGTTATAATAAGTTCTTTAAAATAAATGAACGTAGAGAAACACAAATAGAAGATTTAATTAATACCTTAAATTTTCCTGTTAACTTTTATTTAAAATATAATGGCTTTTTGGGAATCTTATCTACAAAAGATGGCGAACTCTTCTTCGCTTCCAAATCGACAAATGAAGGACCATTTGTTACATATTTTACAGATATATTTTATAATATCTTCAGTGAAGATCAAATATCTGCAATTAAGAATAAAATGCTTGCCGATAATTTATCCTTTGTTTTTGAAGTGATTGATCCAATAAATGACCCACACATCATTGAATATAGAGAACAAAATCTCATTCTTTTAGATATGATTTATAATACGCATGAATACGACAAAGTAAGTTATGATGAATTAAAATATTTTAGTAATAATAACGCCATTGAAGTAAAAGAACTAATCTATACGGCAAACAACCCAGAAGAATTTAAAGATATTTACAATCAAATAACGGGAGATGACTATCAATTAAATGGCCACTTCATCGAAGGATTTGTTTTAGAGGATAATAAATCATTTATGGTAAAAACCAAAACTGCATATTATGATAAGTGGAAGCGCCTAAGGGGAATGATGGAAAAATCCATAAAAAATAATGATTATAAAGTAAAAAACACCGGCGATTTAGAACAAAAATTTTTAGAGTTTATACGAGAAAAATATGAAAATAAAGAAGTAGACATTAAAGATATAGATATAATAAGTGAAAGAAAAGAATTTGAAGACATTAAATAATGTCTTTTTTCTTGTTCCTCTTTACATAATTTATAATTATTATGTTTACTTCATCACTACACTATAGTATTCTTAAATTAGGAAGGTGAAAAAATGAAAAAAGGAACAATAATCGGTATTGTCATCGCAGCAGTAGTACTTATCCTCGGAATAACTTTGGTTGGAGGATATAATGATTTAGTTGAAAAGAGTGAAAATGTTGAAAACAAATATTCTGATATCTCTGTTCAATTAGAGAGAAGAGCAGACTTAATACCTAATTTGATAAGTACAGTTAAAGGATATATGAAACATGAAGAAAAAGTCATTGAAAGTGTTACATCAGCAAGAGAAAATTTAGTAAATGCCAAATCTTTAACAGATAAAGCTAAAGCCAATGAAGAATTAACAGTTTCGTTAAATAACTTAATTGCCTTAGTTGAAAACTATCCTGATTTAAAATCCAATACTAACTTTATTAATCTATCTGATGAACTAGCTGGAACAGAAAATAGAATAGCAGCATCTCGTAAAGATTATAACAATACAGTAAGCGAATATAATAAAGCTATTAAGAGTTTTCCTAAAAATATTTTAGCAGGTATGTTTAATTTTGAGAAAAAGGAATATTTTGAAGCTAAAGAATCAGCAAGTGAGGTACCTAATGTATCGTTTGACGAGGATTAATTTATTAATCCTTCTTCTTTTTTCTTGTCTGTTTATCCCGAATGTTAATGCCCTTGTTTCACCAACAAGTGAGTTTTATGTTAATGATTATGCCAATGTCTTAAGCTCAGAAACAGAAAAGTATATTATAGAAAAAAGTAAAGAATTATATAAAGTCGATGGCACCCAAATCGTTGTTGTAACGGTTCGCAATTTAGAAAATTCTAGTATTGAAGACTTTTCTCTTAATTTAGCTCGCGAATTTGGTATTGGCTCAAAAGATAAAAATAATGGCTTACTAATACTTTTAGCCCTAGAAGAAAGAGAATCAAGAATAGAAGTAGGAACAGGACTAGAAGGTATTTTACCCGATGGTAAAACGGGAAGATTTCAAGATCAATATATGATACCTTATTTTAAAACCAACGATTTTGATACGGGAATAAAGAATGGCTATGATGCCTTATTTAATGAAATAGTAAAATTAAATAATTTAAATTTAGCAACAGCCAATTTAAGAAAAAAAAACCAAAGAGATTATACTATCTCTCTAAATATGATGCTCATTATCGGCTTTGTTGGATTCGTTATTGGACAAGTAGCGCGATTTGCTAAATCAATTAAAGACAAATTAACCGCAAGTTATTTAATCATTGGTCTCATTATTCTTCTTGTCTTATATAACAGCAATAAAATCTATTTTTTCCTTTTTGCAATTCACATGATTGGCTTTCTAATTGGCCGTTTTGTCACTTTAAAAATGATGCCATACAGCGTTAGTGGTAGCGGAGGCGGCTACTCGGGTGGTTATAGTTCGAGTTCACATTCATCCCACTCATCACATTCTAGCGGAGGTGGCGGTGGTTTCTCTGGTGGAGGATCATCGAGAAAGTTTTGATTAATAAGAAAAGTAGCGTATTTCGCTACTTTTTATATTTTTATTAAAATAACACCTATAATAATTAAGATACCAGCAATCATTTTTATTAAAAATCCCTTGCGATCTTTATCAAAGATTAATTCGACGATGGCATTTATAATTGAAGTTAGAGCAAATAGAGGAGCAACAACAGTAACGCTCTTTAATTGATAGGCCTTTACTGAAGATATTAGCATTAAACACCAAGTAAAACCCGCTAATATAAATTCCTTTTTCTTATATAGAGCAAATTCTTCTTTTAAATTCTTAATTTTTATTCTTTTAAATAAAGCAATAAACAATGCGGGGAAAGAAACTGTTATAATCGTATAAATGGCAATGTTGAAATAATCCGAGATATTAACATTAATAAGCATCGCTACAGCAAATAAGAAGTTGGATATAAATGACATAATAAAATACTTATTGATTTCAAATTTACCCTTATCATAACTTATTAAGATATTAGCACTAATTATCAAGATAGCACCAACTATTTTTATCGGAACAATTGCTTCCTTTAAGAAGGTTAGACCAAATATAATCATGAATACAGTCGAAAGTTGCTTGAGCATGCTAAATGTCGATGGTTTAAGCCCATATCTTGCCCCAGTATTTAATCTATCTGTAAATGCATATAGAATAGTCGTTACAAATAAAGTAAGATATATTTTTATATCACTGGGAAACTTAATTGGAAAAAGAGGTATTAGAAAAATTGCAAAAAAAGCTGTTGTTAATTCCAATAAAATAGTAAGACTATTGGCATCTTTCATCTCCCTATTGGCTGCTTTAAAAGTCCTTGCAAATATACAAGCTGATAGCAAATAAATAGCAACCTGCACTTCCCACATTTCTAATAATTTCATAGTATCACCACTATAATTATAAAATATTCTCGGTCATATTTCATTAACAAAAGTTTTTTAGTGTCAAATAAAACTTTACAATAAGCCATTAAAAATATATAATAAAGAACTATGGGTGATTGTATGAATAGGATGGTCTTAACAAAAATATTAAAAAATCTTATCGATTTATACATTGATGATAAATTTACCTACATTTATATAATCAACATTCTTGATAATATTGAAACCGAAGAATATGACGAGGATAAAAATGCCTATCTACAAGCCTCTCTTCTCTCTACACTATTTTCCATCTTCCCTTACTATCGAATATTAAAAGATCTAAATGATTTGGGAGACTATATCATTGAATCAACCAAAGCCAATACTAATTTTAAGGCAATATCTCGTCTATTAAAAAATGGATGTCTTGGAGACATGGTACCAGATATCAAAAGACGCGCACAAACTGAGACCTTAGCACATACTATGGAACTTATATATATGCATAAATCCGGAGAATTAAACCCTGATATTGTCATTTCGCATTTGACAAAGAATATGTTTGATCCTAAAATACTAACGAGCATGGACGCTGCTGAGAGTATCAATTATAATCAGGAAACAATTCCTGGAGTCGAACTTAAAAATATATCTTTAAGAGAAAATATCTCTAGATCAAATACTAATCGTAAAGAAAATATTCGCCGAAACCTAGAAGAATTTGTTACTGACAATTATGATGAGGAAACCCTAGAGAAGTTTATCCAAGAAGTAATCAACATTATCGATCAAAGTTCGCTAAGTGATAAAGAATTATTAAAAAATACCATATATGAAAGTCTTATTTCACTTTTTGCTAAAGCCGTTGTTGCTTGGGAAACGAGACCAGAGGAAGATGTTAATCAATTATCTTTTAATTTTAAATAAAGATAATTTTTTATTGTGTGAATCTTTTTATCATTGTATAATAGACGATAAAAGGTGAAAATATGAACGATAGAATAAAACAACATTTTGATAATTTTTACAACCGATTAGTTTTTTTAGATAGAAACCAAGGAGAACAAGAAAAAACATTTTCCCATGATTTATATCGTCAAATAAGTGAGGATAGTAATGGAAAAATAACGACCAGTGTTGTCCTAGAAGAGAACATTAAAGATGAGAGAATATATCTTCGTCACAAGGGATTAATCCTTACTCTTGTATATGGGACACCCTTTAATAAAAAATATAAATATATAGATGTTTACATAGGAAAAGATCAATTTTATCAAGGTGAAGATGCCCCTAGTATAGATGAACTTTTAGATATACTCGACGAATATATAAAAAACAACTATAAAGAATTTTATGAAAAGATAAATAAATATATCTATGGATGTGCGGGAAATCGTGAAATAAGCATTAAATATCGTCCAGCCAACATTTTATCAAAAGATAATATTAAAAATGTTAAAATATCTGATGCAGTAGTAAAAAACAGAGATATTGAACATCTAAAAATGTATAAAAATTTAAAGTCCCTAGAGATTCATAACTCCCTAGTTGAAGCGACGAATTTTGGCAGTATCCCCTTATCTTTTTTGACTATAGGCGGAAGCGATATTGCCAACTTAAAGTGTTTGGATCATTTGAATGCTAAAATCCTTTCCATCTATAATAGTCAAATTTCCGATAATACTCCAAGATCTGTTGATTTAAATGTTTGTGATTTAAAACTTCACAATTTGAAAAATATCAATATAGCCCATTTCCTTTTGTGTACTAATTTTCATAAATTAACAAAGGCTAGTTTAAATGATATAGAATTAACTCCCCAAGAAATAGATTTGCTAACTGTCCTATATAACATTGTTGAATTAGAGGTATATGGAACGGCGACATCATACAAGTTCTTAGATGAACTTCCTGAATTGGAATCATTAAGCGGGTGCATTCGCATTATTCAAAGTGATGTTCTAAAAAAATTACAGGCGCATTTTAAAGGACAAAAAGTAGAGGGCGAAGATAGAATTGCCAATTTCATTACCCATCATATGTCCGATGAAGTAAGAAAACACAAGAAATTTTGGGATTCTCTTCATCTATCTAAGGTCGCATTAGAGAAATATAAAGGCATTATTGAAAACAGCAATGAGGAATCCATAAAAAAGATGCTTTCACTTCCTTTGAGTGAGCGTCAAAAATTAGGACGTGAGCAGGATATTACTTTTATCCCACCAACGGAGATTGACCCCTTTAATATATTACTAGAAAGTATCAACGAAAAGTATTTATCCACAATAGTTGGAAGAGATGGTAAGAGACTGATAAAACCAAGACGCATTGGATACAATACCGATGTTTATCATATTCTAGGACCCGATGGAAAAGTTTTAGAAAGTATTGAAAAGAGTGAAGCAGTAGATGTAACCGTTCCAGAACACTATGAAGAAATAAAAAATATTATCGTTGAAAATGAAAACAATATCTTTGATTATTACTACAATCGCACCTTTAATGAGCCAACAAAATTGACATTCTTATCGCGAAAAATTAAGGACATATACGAAGATAAAATAGAAGGTTTTGAGGAAACCTATAATAAAAATCTAGCTCTTATAAAGCGTCGTGAAGAAATAGAAGAATTGGCAAGAGATATATTCCGTAATACTAGCATTTTATGCTATGCTCCTATCCACAGATTAGTTGAACGCACAGAGATAAAAGATGGTAAGGAAGTAACATATCTCGATTTTGCTCCTGATAGTTTTACTTATGAAGATGATAATCTCTATCAGGCCTTAAAAAGAACTCGCGATATTCATATACTGGATTATCCCTTAGAATATCTCTTTGAGGAAAATAACACCCCTTTAAAAGAACAGGAGAGAACTAAAAAGAGCATAAAGGATTTATTAGATTTATGGGATGAATATGATAAAATAAGTGCATCAATAATCGATGAAGACATATTAATATGTTCATATGTCGAAAATCAATATCCTGATATAACTGATAAACTTCAATCACTTGATTATCCTCACTGGTATTTATCGGATATTGAACTATTTTTGAATTCTCTAAATTTAAGTGCTGAAGATTATGAAATTTTAAAAAATTACATATTAACAAAACAATGCCGTCATAAATATGATATAGAGCAACAACTAGATACGTTAGAATCACGAGATTATGTGTTAAGAGAAAATTATTCGATTGGATCTTTAATGAGCTACTTAGAAGATTTTACGGACTTTGTAGATTATGAAACTAGCTTAAAAAATGAAGATATCTCCCAAGCGGATTATGAACATATAATGGAATTCATAAATATAATGAACAAAGAAAGAGAATTAGAACATATTCTCGATATCGACACTCCGGCCCGCATTTTAGCTTATGAGCAGATGATGCCCCTAATTGATCAATTGAGTATCGAAGAACTAACTACGATTAAGGAAAAAATTGTTACAACTGAATTTCGTGAAGATAAGTTTTCGAAATTTGTCGATTATCTATATTTCCACTTCTATGGAACGCTTCCTCCTTGGATTGAATTAGAACTTGCTAAAAGCCCAAAGATAGAAGAAAAATACAAATCTACTACTAATCGTCGTTTAGTTAAGGAAAGTACCTTTCATATAGATGAGCATGTAAAAATTATCGATGGCGTATTCGCCAATTGTTAAATTATATAAAATAATATTACAATAAAAAAAATATCTTGACTCAACCCCAGGGGAAGGGTGTATGTTGTTATAGAAAGAAGGAATTTTATGACAATTAAAGATGTTGAAAAAGAGACGGGATTAACCCTAAAAAGCGTAAGATACTATGAAGAAAAAGGTCTTATAAATATCAAGAGAAATGAAAATAATGCCTATCGAAACTACAGTGAAGAAGATGTAGAAAGACTGAAATTAATTAAATTACTTCGATATATTAATTTCAGTGTTGAAGAAATATCTGGCTGTTTGGAAAATGATGAATTTCCTCAAGCTCTAAAGAAAAAATCAAAACAACTAGAAGAAGAGAAGAATCTCTACTTAGATAAGCAATCAATCTGTAACTCATTATTGGATGATTATAAAAAGAAAGACTTTAAAAAAGTTGTTAATGATTACTGTGAGACTATTGATTTCTTGGAAAATGACGAAATAAAAGAATTAAAGTTCGGACTTTTATCTTCCTTGTGTCCGAGTCTAAGTTCAGTAATAGTTCAAAGCTTGATTTTTGCTGCTCCCATTATCCGGCTTTTTGTTAATATCTATAATCAAAGATGGGATACAATGTTATTTAATAGCATATCAGCTTTAATGGGAATGTTCTTTTTAGTGAGCGAGTGGGGTTATTATATTTATTATCGAAAAAATAATGAAGAACTGCAGAAGGAAAAAAGTAAAAATAATTCATTAATTATTCCCGTCGCGATAATTTCTATTGTATTATGTATAGGTATATTCGTATTATTAAATATTGGGTTAGAACTGTTCGCTCCTAAAGACTATTTATTTTTTGAAAATTCATTAATTGTTTCTAAATTAATGCTTATACTTATGGTTATAATTATTATCGTTTTATTTAGCTATTTTTTTAAAAAATTTAATTTGAATAAAGTAGAGGATTTAGAAGTATATTTAGACATATGGAAAAAATTTAAATATGCATTAATGATTATAATTATTGCTATTACATATTGTTTCTTTACCAGTGTTACTTATATAACTAATGATAAAATCGTCTATCACAGTCCCCTTCATCCCTTGGGTATCACATATAATTTAAGTGAAGTAACGAAAATCGAAACAGGATTTGGCAAGAAAAACTTTTCTTTTATTGATTACAATCGCAAAGGACAGTTTTATTATAGAATTTATATTGATGGAAAGAAAATAACTTTTAGTACACCTTCTGCTAACGGAAAAATAGAAAAATATGAGAATGACTCATATCTGGAATTAGAAGAATTTGATGAAAAACTAAAACAATATAATATCGAAAAGCAAGGTGATTTAGAATACGCCAAACTTTGTGATCTTGATAGGGAATTTTGTGAAAGATTTGAAAGAATCATCAACAATTAAAAAAAGACCAAATATAAATGGTCTTCTTTTTTTGCAATATTATTTTGCTAATTCTTTTTCATAAGTTTTCATCATTGATAAGGCCTTTTGTTCATACTTCTCTCTTTCATCAATATATATGACATGAGTTAATGTATCTAATAGTTCGTAAGCCATATCTTCACTTGGAATTATCTCTCTTAGATATGCCACTAAATCATCAACAGTTGCATTATATCTAAATTCTAATAACTTTCCTCCAAATAAACGATTCAAATCTCGACCTATTTCTGTATAACTTACTGGAAAATCTCCATTTGAAGCCACAAGGCAATCGAAGTCATTGGCAATTTCTTCCAAGCCAATCTCAATTTCTTTGTCCTTATTATAATCAATTTCGCCTAAAACATAAACGGCATCTCCATCATCTGTTTTAAATAATTTTACATCCATTGAATCGTGATTGAATCCCGTCTGAACAAGTAACTTGCTATTACTTTCATCTAATGTATAATTAGTAACTTTCATATGCCCGACCTCATGTCTTGCTACATACTTAAGTTTATCTTTAATTTCCTTAGGTAAAGAAGACCAATCCTGCTTAGAAACGTGAAAATTAATTGAGTTATCTCCTGCATTATAAAATGCTGAGGATAACAGTTCTAAACTTCTATCAAGAAAAGAGCCAAAACTCATATTATAATCAATAGATATATACTTTTTATTTTCATCCAAATATTCTGTAGGTAAGTTATTATTTTTATTGAAGGATCGATGTAGTAATATAGCTGAGTTAATATATTCAACTAATTCCTCTGGTAAACTAGGCGATATAGTTGTTCTCTTTTTTCTACCAAAGAAATCATGATCATTAACATAATAATTAGGATCTTTATTAAATGGATCAAATTCATGTAAAACACCCGGTGTATAAATATCTTCTTTATTAAAAAAAGAATAATACTTAACTTCTTTACTTTCTATATCATAGACAATATACCCAAATATTGTGTTTTCATAAAAATCAAATATATTGCCAAGTTCAATAAACTTTTTCATAGATGTCTCTTTCCCCTTTTCATCATTTGATTAGATATTATATCATCATCATATGTATTTGTAAAATTTATTTTATGCTCAGATATTCTTATGCAAATAAAAGATTAAAGTATAATTAAAAAAATTATAAAAAAACTTACGAAAAAAATATAAATATGATAAAATTATTGATGTCTGATCCAGCTATATGCGTATAAACAAGACTGTTTATGCGCATTTTTTAATGCCCAATAAGGGTCAGATAAGAAGGAGGAAAGTTATGGAAAGTAACAATAAATATCTCGGAAAAGAAAGTGTATCTAAACTATTACTTAAATTTTCTATTCCTGGTATTTTATCTTTACTAATTAGTTCACTTTATAATATTGTGAATCAAATATTTATTGGAAATAGTGAACTAGGTTTTCTAGGAAATGCTGCAACGAGCATTGTATTTCCTATTACAATTATTTCGGTCGCATTTGCTTGGGCAATAGGAGATGGTTCTGCTGCGTATCTGTCATTGTGCCAAGGAAGAAAGGACACGAAAAACGCTCATATTGCCATTGGTAAGGGAATTTTAATTAACTTCATTATTAGTATTCTATTTGTTGTTTTAGGATATGTTTTTATGAATAAATTATTATTCTTATTTGGTGCTAGTAATGTAACACTTCCAATAGCGCAAGATTATTTTAGAATAATTCTTATATTCATACCGGTTTATATGATGGTCAACGGAATGAATGCCGTCATAAGAGCTGATGGAAGTCCAGGATTTTCAATGGCATCAACTCTTATTGGAGCAATCACAAATATAATTTTAGATCCAATCTTTATATTTGCATTTAAGTGGGGAATTAAAGGTGCTGCATGGGCAACAGTAATTGGACAATGCCTATCACTTATTGTTTCAATAATATATTTTACTAAGACGAAGACATTTAAACTTAGTTGGTCTAGTTTTAAAGTAAATTTCGGAATATTCAGTAATGTAATAAAACTAGGAATATCGACATTTATTACTCAAATGAGTATAGTGGTTATAAGTTTAGTATGCAATATTATGCTAGCAAAATATGGAGCACAGTCAAAATATGGAGCAGACATACCAATTGCCGTTATTGGAATTTGCATGAAAGTATTTACTATTGTCATTAATGTAGCAGTAGGAATTATTTTAGGAGCTCAGCCAATACTTGGATATAATTATGGAGCAAAACAAATGACACGAGTTAAGAAAACATTCAAACTAGCATTAATTTCAACTGTTATTGTTGGTCTTATATCTATGCTTATATTTGAATTATGCCCTAGCATTATTATCAAAATGTTTGGTACAGAATCTGATTTGTATATGGAATTTGCAATCAAAACATTTAGAATTTTCTTGTTCTTTATAGTATTTACTTGCACTATTAAGATCAGTAGCATTTTCTTTCAAACTGTTGGTAATCCAGTAAAGGCATCTATCGTTTCCCTTGCCCGCGATATTGTGCTATTTGTTCCTTTAGTAATTATATTGCCAAAGTATATGGGCATCGAAGGAATATTATATGCAGCACCTATTGCAGACTTAACTGGTATTATCATTACAATTGTTTTACTAGCCTTATTCTTTAATAAGTTAGGAAAAGAAGCAATAACAAATAGTGAAAATGTAAAGATATTGGATAGCAAAGATGGCGTTATTATCACCATTAGTAGAATGCATGGATCAAAGGGAAAATATATTGGTGAACAAGTAGCTAAAAAGCTTGATGTTCCATATTACTACAAGGAACTAACAGCGATTGCTGCCCAAGACAGTGGCTTAGACAAAGAATTTATTTCTAAATTAAATCAAAAAAATAATATTTTACACGACTTATATTTAACAACCGCACCAGTAAAATATGCAATAGAAGCCCAAGAAAAAGTAATTAAAAAGATTGCTAAAAAGGGCTCATGTGTAATTGTTGGTAGAGCAGCAGATTACGTTTTAAGAAACAATAAAAACATAATTAGAATATTTATTTATGCTCCAGAAGAATATCGCATTAATAGCGTTATAGAAATGTATGGAGATAGTGAATCTGATGCAAAAAAGAACATCACTAAATCTGACAGAAATAGAGCAAATTATTATAAACTAATTTCCAATAATAAATTTGGCGATGTAAATAATTATGATTTATGTATTGATTCTTCAATTGGCGTTGAAAAGACAACTCAAATAATATGTGATTTTATTAAAAATAAGAGACAAAAATAACTACTAGAGTAAATATTTAAGATTTACTCTTTTTTTGATATAATTCAGGAAAATAATTTACTATAATTCATTACTAATAACTAGATGTCAAAGACTTTTGACAGACAAAAATATTTTTTTCATATAAAATGTAATTGGAGGTGCAAAATGAATGTTGGAGCAAGAATTAAAAAATACAGAGAAAAGCAAAATATTTCACAAGATGAATTAGCATTGAAAGTATGTGTTTCAAGGCAAACAATATCTAATTGGGAAACAAATAAAAGTTATCCTGATATAAAAAGTTTAACTATGTTATCTAACATTTTTCATGTAACTCTAGATGATTTTATAAAAGGCGATATAGAGGAGATGAGAAATAAAGTAAGTAAAGAAAAAACACAAAATTTTAATATAATGAGTTATATTTTCATAGTAGAAATGTTAATTGTTATGTTTAGTGCATATCCATTATTTACCTTAGATGGATACATTGGAGTTATTATTTGGACATTATTTTTTGTAATAACATTTGTAACAGCAATAGTCATTGAGAAATTTAAAAAGAAGAATGATATTCAAACCTTTAAAGAGATTATTGCTTTTATGGAAAATAAATCATTATCTTATGAAGAAGTACAACAAGAAATTGGAAAAAGAAATTATCAAAAAATATTGTTAGCAATTTTGACAGGTTTAATAACATTTATTATTTTTATAATTGAAATATTCATAATGAAAAAATTATAGTAAAAAAAGATTTTAGGAGGTAGAATATGGAATTTTGGATATTTATGATACTATTTATATTTATTGGTGGAGGCTGTACACTTACTGGTACTTGGTGGAGCAAAAAGAAAAAAGAAGAAAAATCAAAAAAGCAATAATTTTTAATATAAAAATGATGACTTACTTGTCATCATTTTCTGTTGGAATTAAATAACTGAAATATTTTGTTTTTCCAGATAATACATCATTATAAAATTGTTGTTTCCAATGGATATAATCAATACTATCTTGAATTTCTTGCTTTTTATGTTCTAACTCACGAAGTTTAGCATCCAAAATAACTTTCCTTTCTGGTATTGATGGTTCTCCTTTTAAGCATAAATCAAGATATTCTTTCATTTCAACAATACTCATACCACAATTTTTTAGACAAGATAAACTTTTAATCCAATTAATATCATTCTCATCGAATACCCGATAGTTGCTCTTATTTCTTTTTACATTTGGAATTAACCCCTCATTACAATAAAACTTTAATGCATCATATGTAAGTCCCGTCATTTCACAAGTTTCTTTCATTGAATATAATTTATCAGTTTTTGTCATCTTTAATTTCACCACTAAGATCATTCTAAAACAAGGGAGTTACACACAGTCAACAAAAATTTTAACAAAATAACAAAAAAATATTGACCGAGTGTAACTCACGACATTTATAATTATAGTGTAAATTGAAATTATTGTCAATTTGGAAAGGATGAGAATATGGAATATGTAAAATTGAACAATGGTATAGAAATGCCAATTTTAGGATTTGGAGTTTATCAAATACCTAAGGAAGAAACAAAAAGATGTGTGTTAGATGCTATTAAGGTGGGATATAGAAGCATTGATACAGCACAAAGTTATTTTAATGAGGCAGAAGTTGTAGAGGCAATTTCTGAATGTGGAGTACCAAGAGAAGAACTATTTATTACAACTAAGGTATGGATTGATAATTATGGTTATGAAAATTGTAAGAAATCTGTAGAAGAATCATTAAAGAAGTTAAAGGTTGATTATATTGATCTAGTATTACTTCATCAACCATTTAGTGATTACTATGGAGCATATAGAGCTTTGGAAGATTTATATGAAGAAGGAAAAATCAAAGCAATTGGAGTATCTAACTTTTATCCAGATAGACTAACTGACATTTGTTTATTTGATAGAAAAGTAATTCCAGCAGTAAATCAAGTAGAAACAAATCCAATTAATGCCCAATTTAAAGCACAAGAAAATATGGAAAAGTATGGAGTACATATTGAAGCATGGGCTCCATTTGGAGAAGGAAGAAATGGACTTTTTGAAAATGAAACGCTTGTTAATATTGGTAAAAAATATGATAAGAGTTCTGCACAAGTAATTTTAAGATGGATAATTCAAAGAGGTGTTATCATTGCTTGTAAATCTACTCATGTGGAAAGAATGGAACAAAACTTTAATGTATTTGATTTTAGACTAACTGATGAAGATATGAAAGAAATCAATAAATTAAATACAAGTGATAGTTTATTCTTTAATCACCAAGATCCAACTATGGTTGAATTGTTTGACAACATTGTTAAGGAAAGAAGAACAAATGAGGATTGCCGTAAGGACAATAAGAATTGGTAAGGTGAATTAGAATGAAAAAAGTAATTATAGGAATTGTCGCAGTTATTATAATTGCCGTAGTAGGAATTCTAGGATATTTTTTAGTGAGCAATAATAACGAACCACAAGAAAAAGAAAATAATACTCCTACAAATCCAACTGTAATCGAACCTACAGAAGATATTGATAAGAGACAAGATGATATAACAAAACCATCTAATGGAAAAACTCTTGTAGTATACTTTTCAGCATCTGGTTCAACTAAAAAGGTTGCTGAACAAGTTGCAGATAATTTAAATGCCGAACTTTTTGAAATAGAGCCGATCAATCCTTATACTTCATCCGATTTAGATTGGACTGACAATAATTCAAGAGTAACAAAAGAACACGAAGATGAATCTCTAAGAGATATAAAATTAAAAAATACCAAAGTAGATACTTGGGATAGTTATGATACTGTTTTAATTGGTTATCCAATCTGGTGGGGTATTGCCGCATGGCCAGTAGATACATTCGTTAAAGCTAATGATTTCAATGGTAAAACAGTCATTCCTTTCTGCACTTCTGCTTCAAGCGGTCTAGGACAAAGTGGTGATTTACTAAAACAAGAGGCAAAAGGTGGAAATTGGGTGTCAGGACATCGTTTTAGTTCTGGAGCGTCAAGTTCTGATATTAAAACTTGGACTAATGGTTTGAAATAAGTACAGTCATCAGTATATTAAAAGTAATGGAATATATCAAAAGATAAATACTAGAATACTAATAAACATACAATTATATTTGCGTAACTCTACTTTCAAGGGGTGTTAGAAATTTATGAAATATTGTATTATACTTTACGAGGAGAGATATTATGAATCAAGAAAAAATTGGCAAATTAATTGCCGAATGTCGTAAAGCTAAAAAAATAACACAACTAGAGCTAGCAAATATGTTAGGAGTTACAGATAAGTCAGTCTCTAAATGGGAAAATGGTGTTTGTCTACCTGATGTTTCTCTTTATAGAGAAATATGTCGCATATTAGATATAACCCTTAATGAGTTTTTTGCTGGAGAAAGATTACCCGATGCTGCATTTAAAGAAGTTGCCGATAATAATCTATTTAGTGCCTTAGAAAATAGTATATTTACTTTGAAAGATAAGATAAACTATTTTAAAAGTAAATGGAAAAAAGAACATCTATCTAAAATAATACTAAGCTTTATTTCTTGGATTGTCTTAATAGTTGCTTTAAACTATCAAAAAGTAGATTTATATTTGATATGTACCATCGCCGGTCTTCTTGCCTGTATTTTCTATATTGCTTTATATAATCAAATGATGCGCTATATCGAAACACACGCTTATGGAAAAGAGTCTAAGATTTCCATTAACGACTTTAGATTATCAGTGCAAAGAATGTCTGAACTAAAAGAAGAAATATCTAAATTTCCCAGCAAAGAAGAGGCTATAAAATTTTTAATGCAAGAGACAGGTCTTTCCAAAAAGGAATGTTCAGATGCCTATGATGTTACTGTAAAAATTGATTTTACTAAAGTTAAATAAGAAAATAGATAATTGTTCAAAAACATATGTTATAATCTATACATATAAAGGGTGATTTTATGGAACAAATTTATGATTATACCAGTGATGGATTAAGATTAAGTGCCTTTCACTGGGAAACTATCTCTAAAGGTACTTGTATTGTCTTTATTCATGGTCAAGGCGGAAATGTTTTAGAAAACTATTTTGCTCACATATGGGGACGTATATTTAATGAAAATAATATTGGTTTTATCTACGGACATAATCGTGGGTATGGTCATATAAACGACATTATAACAAAGGAAGATGACTTAAAACGCTGTGGTGCAACTTTTGAAATATTTGAAGAGAGCTTGTATGATGTCGATCTTTGGTTAAATAAAGCCTATGAACTAGGATATGAGAAAGTAATCTTAATGGGACACAGTTTAGGTTGTAACAAAGTTATATACTATATCTATAAAAAGAATCCTCATATAAATGGCTTAATTCTTGCCTCTCCTCCTGATATGGTTGGTTTAACCCTGCTAGAGGAGCCAACATATGAAGATTTAGTCAAAGAGGCTCAAGCAAATGTCAATAATGGCAATCCGAAAAAATTATTGAACGAGCTATTAGATGGATATAGTTATACAAGTTCCGAAAATTTCTTGAACTTCTATTTAGAAGGCAATAATATAGATAATATTCCTATTGAGAGAAATCCCCAAAATTTTGAACAATTTAATAGCATAAAAGTAAAAACTCTAGCATTTTCCGGTAGCAATGAAACTGGCCCATATTCTAAGATTGAATTGCTAAAAGAAAAAGCTATCAATTGCCCAGATTTTGAAGTATCTTTTATCAAAGATTCAGGACATACATATAATCATCATGAAGAAGATGTTGCTAATCTAATAGTAGATTGGTTAAGTAAAAACAATTAAAGTGCCAAATTTAATTGTTTTTTTTATATGTCACTTATATGTCATTTTAGTATCATATAATGTAATTGTTTTGAAAGGAGAAATATTATGGAAATTTTAAAAGTTGAAGGTTTAACTAAAATTTATGGAAAAGGAGAAAATAAAGTTGTTGCTCTAGATGATGTATCATTTAGTGTTAATAAAGGTGAGTTTGTTGCCATAGTTGGTGCCAGTGGAAGTGGAAAGTCAACATTACTTCATCTAATTGGTGGAGTAGACCGCCCTACCAGTGGCAAAGTATTTATTGACGATAAAGATATTTTTGCTATGAATGATGACAAGATAGCAATATTTAGAAGAAGACAAGTGGGACTTATATACCAATTTTATAATTTAATCCCTATTCTAAATGTTGAAGAAAATATTACTTTACCATTAGAATTAGATGGTCGAAAGGTTGAAGAAAAAGAACTAAATAGTCTTTTGAATACTTTAGGTCTTTCATCAAGAAGAAAACATTTGCCAAATGAACTGTCTGGTGGTCAACAACAAAGAACGAGTATTGGAAGAGCGCTTATTACTCACCCGGCCATTATTTTAGCTGATGAACCCACGGGAAACCTTGATTCTAAGGCTAGTGATGAGATTGTCGATCTTTTAAAGATGTCTAATAAAAAATATAACCAAACAATAGTAATGATTACCCATAATCTTGATATTGCTGCTAAAGCTGATCGAATAATTAAGATTGAGGATGGTCAAATAGTTAAGGAGGTTTAACTATGAACTTACTTAATAAATTAACTAAAAAGAATTTACTTTTAAACAAGAAAAGAACAATTGTAACCGTTATTGGTATTATCTTATCGGTCGCCCTTATTTCTGCACTATCTAGTCTAGTCGTAAGTTTTCAATCATCCATGATTAAGTATGAAAAAATTAATACCGGTAATTTTCATATCTCTTTCACTGGTCTCGATGAATCCGATAGGCAAAAATATAGGGAAAATCGCCAAATAGATGATGTCTTTTTTACTAAAGAAATTGGCTATGCTAAATTACCAGAAATAAAAAACGAAGATAAACCCTTTGTCTACGTAACTGCCTATGATTTTGATGCCTTAGAAAACTTAGGAATAACCTTAAAAGAAGGTAGACTTCCCAAAACAAGTAAAGAAGTTGTTATACCAAGGCATCTAAAGACCAATGGAAGAGTCGATCTTAAAGTTGGAGACAGTATCAAATTAAATATCGGGAAACGTCTAACTTTAGATGGCTATGAACTTTTTCAATCTAATCCATTTACTTTTGATGAAGAAAAATTTGAACCATCTACCGAGTTAGAATATAAAATTGTTGGTATCATCGAAAGACCTAGTTATAAAATCGAGGATTATTCATCTCCTGGTTATACTTTTATAACTTGCTTAGATACCAATGAAACAGGGAAATACAATGCTTATGTCCGCTTTAAAAAGGATGGATTAAAAGATTTTTATCGAAATACAGCCAACATATTAGGTGTTGATGAGGAATTATATGAATATATTAATACTTTTCATTCCTACAACTCAGAAGAAGAATATAATGACTATATGAAAAAAAATGAGAAACTAAGCGAGCAAATGAAGAATTCTAAGTATGGTATATTATCATCTAACAAAACTCTTATAGCCCTTGAAGGAGGGGCAAATGATGACCCTAGCATTCGTGTATTATTCACTGTTGCTGCCATTGTATCTATCATTATTATCGTAACATCAGTATTCTGCATAAAGAATAGTTTTAATATATCAATAACCGAAAAAACTAAGCAATATGGAATGCTAGCAAGTGTGGGAGCAACCAAAAAACAGATAAAGAAAAATGTCTTATATGAGGCTTTTGTTCTTGGTCTAATTGGTATTCCTTTAGGTGTCTTAAGTGGATTGTTAGCCGCTTATATACTTATTCTTGTTTGTGATTATTTTTTAGCCGAAAGTCTAAATCTAAACCTAGTATTCTCTATATCATTTATCTCTTTAGCTGTATCTGTGATACTTGGAATTCTAACAATTTATCTATCGACCATTAGAAGTGCTAGAAAAGCATCACGTATATCGCCAATAACAGCAATTCGCAACAATGACGATATCAAAATAAAATCTAAAAAATTAAAATCTCCTAAAATGGTCAAAAAGATCTTTGGCATTGGAGGAGATGTTTCCTATAAAAATTTAAAGAGAAATAATAAGAAATATAGAACAACGGTAGTATCTATAATTGTCTGTGTATCTGTATTTATCGCCCTATATTCGTTTATGAATTTGGCTTTTAAAACTGTTGAAATGCAATATGGTGAGCAAAATTATAATCTTGAAATAACTGCTAATATAAAAAATAAAGAGGCATCAGATAATGCCAAAGAACAATTATTAAAGCTAGAAGGTTATAATCGTTATTCGGTTTTACGTGATATTACATTCACGATTGATAATCCTAAGTTCACAGATGAATACTATAATCAACTACGAGAACTTGATTATGATGAAAAAAGTAACACTATGTCATCCTCAATATATTCCATAGGAGAAGAAGAATACAAAGCCTTTATTAAAAAAATTGGTCTAAATTATAATGATGTTGTCGATAAAGCCATACTTATTAACAACGATATCGATTGGATATCTACTGATGGCGAATCAACTGTCAAGAAAACAGAAATACCATTCTTTACTTACAAGGCAGGAGATATTCTTAAGGGAAGAATTTATCCTGGCGACTCCAGTGGAAGAAAAGAGATAAATTATGAAATTGCTATCGCCGCAGTCACTTATGAACGACCTCTAGGTCTTGAAAATTATTATGGTACGCCTTTGCTAATTGTCAGTGATTCTAAGTTAAATGAGAATTTAGAGGATAATTCCTTTTCAATAGTTGCTGATATTGAAAATCCTGATAAAAACCAAGATGAAGCCGATAAAATATTATCAAGTGTTGGTGATTCAAATTATCATATCTTTAACTTAGACAAGGAGGTACGAACTATGAATTCTTTATTTACCTTAATTGCAATATTTCTATATGGTTTTATAACTGTTATTGCTCTTATTGGAATAACTAATATCTTTAATACGATAACTACTAACATGGAACTTCGCAGTCGTGAGTTTGCTATGTTAAAGAGTATTGGAATGACTAAAAAGGAATTCAATAGAATGGTCAGTCTTGAAAGTTTATTCTACGGAACAAAATCCCTAATAATAGGTATACCTATTGGCTGTCTTCTTTCCTACCTAATCTATAAAGCGCTAATGGATGGCTATTGGAGCTACGCATATACTCTACCATATGCTGCCATAATTATGAGTATTCTTGCCGTCTATATCTTGGTAACCTGCATCATGAAATACTCTATAAAGAAAATTAATAGACAAAATACTATAGAAACAATTAGAAACGATAACATATAAAAGCAGTACATATCACTGCTTTTTGTCTATATAATGTCAAATTAACTATTAATTGTCACATTGGCATTTATAAATGTTATAATTTATGTATATAAATGGAGGCTAATATGGAATATACAGTTAGTGAACTTAAAAATGGTATATTATCTAAATTGTACGAATTAGGCATAAGTCCTAAATTTAAAGAAAATCCTGCTTTTTCATCGGCGCTATCGGAAATAAATGGACTTATTAACAATATCCCTCTAGATAATATAGACGATGAACCTAAAGTAAAACAATTTGATAAGGCAATAACTTTTACTTATACAGATGATTCAGATATTGCTTATGCTCTAGGATTAACAAGCTATGATTCTAATAGTATAAAATGCTTCCTTTTAACAGAAAAATCATCTATTCCTAAGGATGGAGAGCCTATGCATCAAAGAAGTGTAATCGAAAAGACTATTTCTCTAGAGGGAAAAAACAATCTTTCTATTACTACACTCGGATCAACAATAGATAATTATCAATGTCCAATTGATAAGTGCAATAATTCTGTATGGCAAGAAACAGAAAAATACTCCTCTTGTGGTTTAATGTTAAAAAAAGAGATTGTTCATTATACTCGTGGAGAACTAAATGAAAACTTTAAAACAGCCAGCATAGATTCCATGTTATATATTCCAAGAAAAGCCTTAATAGCTAGTGATGAAAATATTGAGAGTCTTCGTTCCCGTAGAACAGTTATTTCAAGAGAATATTTAGATACTGCTCATCTTTTTATCGATGATTTTGCAAACAATCTCACCTTTAGTTCTAGTGTTCCTTTAAACCAGGAAAGTGGTTTAAGAAATATGAATATAGATGAGGTCTATATGAACTTTCCCAAAGAGGTCTTTATTCCGCCTGTTGAAGACTGGGAACTTGATTTAATGATCTGCGGTGAGAGCAATCCTAAAGTTCAAGAGGGATTAAAAGATTTATCTCATGGGCGAGTTAACTATTCTTATGACTCAACTATGGATAAGAAATTTGAAAGAATAGGTTTTAATGATGACGAAATACCTAAACCAGCAAAGTAGAAGCGACTTAGTCGCTTTTTATATGCCAAAATATGTTATAATTTAATTAGGTGATACTATGAAAATATTACTAGTAGAGGATAATCAAAGTATTGTAAAAGGTCTTGTTTATGCTTTAGAACAAAATAAGTACAATGTCATTGTTAGAACAACGGCAAAAGATACTATTGACTATATCGCAAATAACCCTGTGGATTTAATAATCTTAGATGTCTCTTTGCCAGATGGCAACGGCTTTGATTTATATAAGAATCATGTAAATAATATTAAAACGA
The DNA here is from genome assembly GCA_910577075.1 of uncultured Bacilli bacterium. GTDB lineage: Bacteria > Bacillota_I > Bacilli_A > RF39 > UBA660 > CAG-582. Next base: position 37,765 of record CAJTKV010000005.1, on the reverse strand, counting down.
TATTTTTAACAGCCAGAGATACCGAAGATGATATTGTTTTAGGACTAGAACTTGGTGCTGATGATTATATAACTAAGCCTTTTTCTACCCGAGAACTTCTTGCACGATCAATCGAATACTCATAAATAAAGAAAACAATAAAATTACAATTAAAGATATAACCTTTGATTTTGATAAGATGGAAGTATCCAAGAATGGTGAGGCCATTAATCTATCTAGCTTAGAATTAAAAATATTAGCACTTTTATTTAATAATATGAATAAAGTTGTCACTAGACAGTTAATTATTGAACGTATTTGGGAATGGACGGGAAATGACGTGTACGATAATACTGTTACGGTCTATATGAAAAGAATACGCGAAAAACTCGCCAGCGATATTATTATAACATTAAAGGGAGTAGGTTATAGAATAGATGAAAAATAAAATAGTAATTCTAATAGGTAGTATAATATCTCTTTTCTTTCTTATGCTTTTAGCAATAAATACTAATAACTTCATTAAAGAATATGATTACAATTATAATATCATAGTAAATAACTTGGTTTCTGAAATAAAGAAGGAATATCCCGAAGTATCCACTAATAACATAATAGCAATTTTAAATAAAAAACATCTAGGTGATGATAATGCCTTGAAAGAATATGGAATAGATATTCGCAAAGAATCGGTAAGTCTTAGCAACCAAGCTACTATTGACAATATGTATATATCTAATGCCATAATTATTATAGTATATGCTGCAGTATTGCTTATCTTTTTTCTCATTTATAACAAGATAGTAAATAATAAAATTACTGAAATCACTAAGTATGTTGAAGAGATAAACCGCAAGAATTATAAATTAGATATCTTATCTAATAAGGAAAATTCTCTATCATTACTGCAAAATGAGATATATAAGACGATGGTAATGTTAAAAGAAGCCGCCGATAATTCCTTAAATGATAAGAAGCAACTTAAAGACTCGCTATCTGATATCTCTCACCAATTAAAGACTCCTTTAACTTCAATAGGTATTATGTTAGATAATATCATCGACGATCCTATGATGGAAGAAAGTGTAAGAGAGGATTTTATATTAGATATTAAAAGAGAAATAAATAATATCAATTTCTTAGTTCAAAATATTTTGAAATTGTCTAAATTTGATGCCAATACTATTACTTTTTCTGAAGAGTATATAAGTGTTCAAAAGATTATAGATGAAAGTGTTAAAAATGTACTTCCATTGACGGATTTAAAAGATGTCAAAATAGCAGTTAAATGCGATAAGTCATTAAAGATAAAAGGGGATTTAAAGTGGGAAATAGAAGCACTAACAAATGTCGTTAAAAACTGTGTTGAACATGCCTACGAGCAAAGCACAGTATCTATTACCGCAACAGATAATCGCATATTCGCCATTATATCTATAAAAAATGCTGGAAATACGATACCCAAAGAGGAAATATCCCATATCTTTGAAAGATTTTATAAGGGGAAAAATAGCAGCAAGGACAGTGTAGGCATTGGACTTGCTCTGTCCAAGACTATCGTTGAGCGAGACGGGGGAACCATAAGTGTTGAATCCCAAAATAATGAGACAGAATTTAAGATTAAATATTTTAATTAATATGATATAATTAAGATAATAAAAGGGTGTAAGAAATGAAAAAAATATTATTGTTTATACTATTATTAATTCCAATTTCAACATTTGGACTTGAACTTCCCAATACATATTCGGAAATCGTCATGCTTTATGATTTAACAGATGATCAAGTCCTTATTGAAAAAAATAGCGATAAGAAGACCAATATTGCTTCTTTAACTAAGATAATGACAACTATTACTGCATTAGAGTTAAATAATGATCTATCTAAAAAGATAAAAATATCCGAGTCAATGTTAGCAGGAATTCCGGCTGATGCCTCCATTGCGCATCTAAACCTCGGGGAGACCTATACTTTTGAAGATTTATTATATGCTTCAATTCTTCCAAGTGGCGCTGATGCTACACAGTCCATTGCCGTATCGACATCTGGGAGTATTTCTAACTTTGTCAAAGAGATGAATACTATTGCCAAAAAAATTGGTGTAACAAATACCCATTTTGTCAATGTTACCGGCCTAGATGTTGAAAACCACTATAGTACGGCTAAAGATGTCATGAAAATATTAAAGTATGCCTTGGGCAATCCCACATTCAAAAAAATTTATTGTACTAGGGAATATCTTTTATCTAATAACCAAAAAGTTGAATCAACAATAAAAATGTATTCACAAAAGATGAATATTGACGTCTCGCGAATAAAGGGAAGTAAAACAGGATACACAAGTAAGGCGGGTATTTGCATTTCGGCTTTAACTAATATCCTAGATCACGAAGTAATTGTAATAACCATGAAGGCACCATATGTTTATGGAGATTTTTATAATATTAAAGATGCCAATACTTTAATTGACTTCTTAGAAGATAGTTATAAATATGAAGAGATAATACCCAAAGATACAGTAGTTAAAAATATCGCTGTTGAACTAGCTAAAATTGATACTTATGAAATAAAGACCAAAAACAATTTTAAAAAGTTTTTACCTAAAGACTATAATAAAGATTTAGTTCTTCTTGAATATGAAGGAAAGAATATGATTGATTATAATAATCAACCAGGTGAAGAACTAGGTCAGATTAAGTACTATTATAATGATGAATTAATCGGCTCCGAAGTAGTAACTCTTGATATGACTATTGAACCTGATGCCATAAAAATCATCAAAGCAAATAAAATACCCATACTCATTATTGCAGCTATTATATTTTTGTTAATTATCTGCTTTGGTCTATTGAGTTCAAGAAAGAAAAGGAGACGTTAGTTTCTTTTTTATTTCCCTTAAATTTATAACGTGTTATAATAATAAAATATAAGTAGGTGATACTATGAATAAAAATGTCATAACAGTTTTAGATGGTGTAGCAGGAAGTAGTGGTAAAGCCAAAGTAATTGGTGAAATAGCAACGGATATTACAATCAACCTAAGAGCATCCGTAACTAATTGCATGACAAATGCTGGACACACCTTTGTTGATGAACGTGGAAAAAAACTCGTTTTTAGAAACATACCTGTTGCCAGTGTTAATCCCCAAACAGATCTTTTTATAGGTTCTGGTTCTGCCATCGATATGCCAGTTTTTAAAGAAGAGTATAGATTAATTGAACCCTACTTAGGTGACAGAAAAATATATGTTCACGAATTAGTTCCTTTAATAGAGGAGCGCCATAAAGAATATGAAAGAGAAAATATTAAAACAGGTTCAACATACAAGGGCTGTGGAGCTGTTAGTATAGAAAAGATCATGCGTGATCCAAATTTAAAGTTCTTTCAAACCTATAAAAATGCTATAAGATGTACAAACGATGAATGGTTTGATCGCCTCTATGCCCACTTAGATAATCCTGAGGAGTATGTCCTATTAGAGGGAGCCCAAGGCTGCGGTTTATCTTTAAATCACAGCGGAAATTATCCGTATGTAACGAGCAGGAATGTTTCGATATCTCGATTGCTAGATGATACAGGAATATCCCCATCACGTCATCTTGAAAACATTATGACAATAAGACCTTTTCCCATCCGCATCAGTAATATCAGTGAAAAGGGAGCACTTTGTTATACGGGATCATTTGGTGAAGGACAAGAATTAACTTGGACTCAAATCAACTTAGCATCTAAATTTGGCATTCCTCCTTTTAAGAATGATATAGATTTCTATGATCATCATCTTACTAGAAAAATCGTAGAAGAACTATTAGATGTATCTAGTGAGACAACTTTAAAACAAGTATTTGGCGACAATTATCAGCATATCAATGCTAGCGAAGTTACAGTTCTTGAAGCACTCGAGATGGAAAGACTTTTCTATAAAGAAAATAATACACCACGATATATCAGTAGAATCCTTAAATTTTCTGATAACGTATCTCCTTACATTGAAGATCTATCGGAAAATACAACCGTTACCCAAAAGGAGAGAAGAATATTTAATATGGATATTGACAAACTAAAACGATATCTTCAATTAAATGATTCTTATGGGATCTATCTCAATTTCTTTCAACAATTATCCATAGATTACTATCATAAATCATGTACCTATGAAGAAGCCGATATTGAAAGAAATATTAAAGAGTACTTATATTGGATTGAAAGTTCCACCAATACGGAAATTATTCAATTGGGAACTGGTGCTAGAAACAATGAAAGAATAATAAAAAAATCTTTAATATTAAGATAAATTCAGTTTATCTTTTTTAATTTTATTGGGTTTATGCTCTCAAATTCTAGACCATACTTAACATATAATATTTGCCGTGTAATTTTAAATATGAGATTTTTATCCTCATCAATTATATTAAATAGATTTCTTATTGTATTATAGAATACTTTATAAGAATCTTGTATCTCTATATCATCAAAATATAACTTTGCTAAAGTAAAAGCTAAAGTATTTGGTAATACAAATAATTCAATAAATTTGGCAATGTCTTTATTGATATTTTGCCAAGTTAAATAATTCATAAAAGAACCTCCTAAATTCACAAATAGTATTGAAAAAAATGCAAAAAAAATATAAAATATTAATAGAAAGAGAGGTAAATAAAATGAATTATAAAGGAACAAAAACAGAACAAAACTTAATGACTGCTTTTGCAGGCGAATCTCAAGCTAGAAATAAATATACTTATTTTGCTAGTAAAGCTAAAAAGGAAGGATATGAGCAAATTGCTGCAATATTCTTAGAAACTGCGGAAAATGAAAAAGAACATGCCAAAATGTGGTTTAAAGAATTAAATGGTGGCGAAATTCCTTCAACACTAGAAAATTTAAATGCCGCAGCCGATGGCGAAAACTTCGAATGGACTGACATGTACGATGAATTTGCTAAAACAGCTAGAGAAGAGGGATTTGAACGTCTTGCCTTCTTATTTGAAAGTGTTGGCAAAATCGAAAAAGAACATGAAGAGAGATATCGCAAACTTATCGAAAATGTTGAAGGCGGATTAGTGTTCTCTAAAGATGGAGATCGTATTTGGAAATGCCGCAACTGTGGTCATATAGTAGTTGGTAAAGAAGCACCAGAAGTATGTCCAGTATGTGCCCATCCTAAAGCATATTTCGAAATCAAAGCCGAAAATTATTAATAGGTAGAGAGAAATCTCTACTTTTTTAATACTTGAATATAGTCTTTATAATCACGCATCAACTCTTTAACAAATGGGCTTACACTTTTATTGACCATAATATATATCTTCTCTCGTGTGCGTGTTAGAGCAACATAAAATAATCTTCTCTCTTCTTCATACAAGATATAGTCATTATCGTTTAAGACAAATCTTAATAATCTTTCATTTGGCACTTTGCTAGGTATCGAATCAGAATTAACGAGTATGACATTGTCCTCTTCTAATCCCTTTGATCGATGAATCGTCAATTTGTTTTCCCAATCCACATTATCAATATCCGCGTTATTTCTTCCTAAAACTAAGATTCTTTCATTGCCGATTAGATTTGTTATGTCATCAATGGAATAATTAAAAGTTACTACGATAGGCTTATCCAAGTTTATATGTGATTCGATATTCTTAATCAATTGCTTTTTATTTTTCATGATAAATTGTGATGATACGTGGATTAATTCATTGCTATTGCGATAAGTATATTTTAAATAATAATACTTACTATCATCAAAAAAATTTTTGAAATTCACAAAAAGATTTAAGTTACACCCACTAAAGCGATAGATACTTTGCCAATCATCACCGACGACAAATACCCGTGAACTCGTATACTTAATTATTTCATTTATTAAATCATATCGCACCTGTGAAGTATCTTGAAATTCATCTATAATAATAAATTTATAGGGCAAATTAGCATCTTTAACTTTCTCAATAGCTTTAATAATCATGTCATCAAAATCAATCTTATTTAAACTTTTTAATTCATTTTCATAGATCATATAGATATCTAGGATATTATGAATAATATCCTTTTCTCTAAAAAAAGTCTTTTTATATATATAAAATATATCCTTAATTGAATAATTATTGCACTTAGCTAATTTGATAAAAGTTGATATTAATTTTTTTAAATTCTTATATTCCTGCGTTCTTAATATTTCCGATATTGATAAATTGGTATATAAAACATTCTTAAGAGATCTCAATCTTTTTTTGTTAAATCTTATAAAGGATTTAAAGTATTCATCTATGATAAAATCCAAATAATTATCATTTATAATGGATATATTATCGTTATCTAATAATTTTAGCCCCAGTTTATGGAAAGTCTTTACTTCAATATCATATCCCTGTTTTAATAGTTTTTCATATAAACTCTTAACTGTCTCATTGGTAAAAGATATACATAGTATCTCTTCTTCCTTTAATCCCTCTACGGATATAAGATATTTAATTTTACCCATTATGGTAAGAGTTTTACCCGCTCCCGCCCCGGCAACTACCAAAGTCGATTTAGCTTTACTCTTTATTGCATCAATTTGTGTTTCATCTAATCTATTTCCATTTATTACAAATAAATCATTCATTTTAAAACCTCCTATAATATATGTACACGAAAAAAAGAAGAATTACTTCTTCTTTCTCACATTACTTTTTTTAATTCATCTTTATTTATCGAATAAAGATATGCATTTGCTGGTTTTTTATATTTGTTTTCAATATAATCTTTATAACCCTGTAATTGCTTATTATATTCCTCACTATTAATATTGGATAATTTATAATCAATAATATCAAAGTGATCAGAGTATTCTACTAATAAATCAATAAATCCGTGAAAAGAGGCATCATTACTTTCAAAGTATATCTCATGTTCCTTATATACTTTTGCATTCTTTATATTTTTTGTCTCTTCATGATTTAAAAATTTTCTTATTCTATCTTTATATTCCTCACCGATATTCAAATCATCTATATTGTCATTGTTAAAATCATATACTTCAAAGACATAGTGCATAAATGTTCCAAAATCCAATTTTTTCTTTAACTCTCTATCTATAACTTTTGATAATCCCTTTGAAAAATGTTTGTTATCCAAAAGACTATTATCCAATTCCAAATTTTTAATTTGAATAGTATCCTTAGTACTCGCAATTTTATCTTTATAGTTCGTTGTAAATACTTCATTATAATTTGTATCAATATCTAAATCATTAATATCAATATCCTTTATATAATTATTTAATTTATATTTTAATAGAGATATTAGCTGCATATAAGATTTAGCATCGCTTAAATCATCCATGGTAACATTTCCTTCAACTGGTTCAATCTTTTCGTCTAAACTAGTAATCATTATAACTTTTTCTTTTGCTCTAGTAAGAGCAACATAAAATAATCGTATTTTCTCAGACAATTCTTCCATTCTCTCGTTATGATTATATAAGACATTTACAAAAGTCTCGCCTCTACCATTATCGTAAAAAGGTGTAATTATTCCATATTTATTAGAGAATTTAAATTTAGAATTAGAAACTTTTTTGTTGAAATCACTTGTTAAAAAAGGTAAATATACATAATTGAATTCCAATCCCTTAGATTTGTGAATCGTCATTATCTTAACAGCATTGCCATTTGCCTTTGTTGAAGACATCTTAATATCATTATCCCCATTTAAAATCTCTTCAAAATAGCTACTCATATCATATATATCCATACCAAACTTATTAAGAGAAATGGCATTATTAATAAAGTACTCTAATTTAGATAATCTTTCTTCAATATTGCCAACACTTACCAATTTGTTAACTATATCAAAACTTTCTATTATGTAGGTTAATATTTCCTTGTTAGACATTCCATCAATTACTCTAGCAATATCTTCACATTTTAAATATAGTTCACTTTCTTTCCATGTTTCATTTGTGAATATCTCGAAAATTTCTTCATCTTCCATTTTAAATACATAAGATCTAGCAATTGAGAGAAAAGCATGTTTAAAATTGCCATCACAAATATTCTTCTTAATACATATAACTAGATTTATAATATTCTTTAGAATATATATTTCATCTTCATCTTTTATGCTTACATCTTTATCAATAGTCGCAGCAATATGATTTGTCTCTAACACCTTTTTTATCAATTCAAAATTTCTTCCTTTATCGACCAGTATAACGATATCTGAAAATTCTATATCTCGGTGTTTTAATCCATCCTTATCAAAATATGCAACTTGTTCTTTATTCTTTATTCTTTTTAGGATGTCATCAGCTATTATAAAGCACTCAAGTTCCTCACTTTTAAATGTTTTCTTATCATTTTTATAATTTAATATTTCCATATCATAGTTACTCATCTGCACGCTATTATATGCCGTATTGCCAAATACCATTTGGTGTTCTTTCTCGTAGTTTGCTCCTCCAATATCTTCAAACATTAAATTATTAAAAATTAGATTTATATTGTTTATTACTTCCTTTCGCGAACGGAAATTTTTATTTAAGTCAATTTTAAATCCCGCAACACCATCTTTATATTTATCATACTTTGCCTTAAATATATATGGATTAGCATTTCTAAAACGATAAATAGATTGCTTAATATCGCCAACCATATATACATTATTATTTTCAATATAGGAAATAAAAGTCTCTTGTATATCATTAGTATCTTGATATTCGTCAATCATTATTTCAAAAGTATTATTTTTTATTTCTTCTTTGACATCATCATGATCTCTTACCAATTCAATAGCTTTGAGAGCAATATCGTTAAATTCATAGGCATTATGTTCTCTTTTAAATGTCATTATTCTCTTATCTAGCTCTTTTAAAATTCGAATAATAATTTCAACATAATCTCTTGTTGACAAATAATGAGTTATTAACTTTTGTTTTGAATCCACAATTCTTTCTTTTAGCTCTTTGTGAATTTTATCAATTTTTTCTTTTAAATCCATTCCATTTTCCGTATAAGTTTTATCTGACTTTCTCTCTAAATGAAAATCTAGACTTTCCAATACTTCATCATAAGTTGAGGCGTTTCTTATTCCTTCAGTTGTCTTCATCATCAAAGTTAATTTATCCCCATCAATAATTTCTTCATCTAACTCTTCTAATAGATGAACTAACTTACTAGTTCTATTGAGAATATCTTCTTCAAAAGCCTTAAAAAGGTTTTCAACATATTCCTCATTATAATAATTATCCAAATAAGTATCTAAGAAATATTCGCGATCTATTAAATTTATCAGACTATGATAGACATTGATTATTGCGGACTTTATATCTTTATCGTCTTTAATTGTTAAATCCTTTATCATTTTTTCAAATTGCGCATCATGCCCTTTATATAATTCCTCAAATATTTGATCTAGGAATTTACTTGTTTCAGTATTCACTATTGTTGCATCGACAATCGTGAATGATTTATCGATATTTAATAAGTAATTATACTTTCTTACCAAACTTTGGGCAAAAGAATCGAAAGTCGTTATATAGGCAGAATCAATTAGTTCACTTTGTTCTTGTACCTCGGGGTTCTCGTTTATCGTCTTTCTTATTCGCTCTTTCATCTCCTGAGCCGCATTATTAGTAAACGTCAAAATAATAAGATTATTGACGTTAACTCCCTCTTTTAATTCTCTTAAAACTCGCGTTTTTAATACGGTAGTTTTTCCCGAACCAGCACCGGCAGAGACAATAATATTCGTATTTTTTTTATCGACAGCTAATTGTTGTTCATCCGTCAATTTACTCATTTTCCTCATCTCCCTTGCTAGTTATAACCTTATTAAAATCACTTACTCTTCGATAACAGATATCGCGATATTCACAAAATTTACATCCATTTACTTGACCATAATCTATATCAATAGGTCTAATATCAAATTCTGCTTCGACGACTTTATCTATGCAATTGAGGATTAATCCCTCAATAATTTCTTGAATTTCATCTCGCGCAGATACGTCTAAAATGCGATTGGTGTTCTTTATTCCTCCATAGGATTTTGTCACTTTCATACTCTGAATAACTTCACTTTTTTCATAAGTATCATCAAATAGAGAAATGGTCTGTTCATCGTTAAATGTAATGCCGTCTAACTTTAATTTCTTCTTCTTTTCACTTATCGCATCCTTATTGGGTTCATATTTCATATCCAAATTTAGAATATGCTGAAGGTATAACCCCGTCACTTCAAGATTACTATCTAGTTGTTTTAAAAGATATAGATATATTGGAAGCTGAATATCTATGCCAAATTCAAAATAGTCTTTGTTAATAGTCTGTGAATTACTAGTCTTGTAATCAATTATTATGACATTTTTATCACACACCAATATCTTATCGACAAAACCCTTAATTGTCGTTTGAATTTTTCTCTTTATAGGTATTTCTATTTCTTTCTCCATCCATACTTCTTTATGCTTAGAATGTTTATACTGCTCCCTTATCGCGTCAATTACAAAATGAATTTCATCTCTTAAAGTATTGATGAAAAACTCCTCTTTTGGAGTACGAATTGGCTTATGTTCCGTGATATAACTATCATAAACTTTATCAATATTATCATCGTTATCGAGACATTTTTCCAATGTATAATGAAATAGACTGCCAATAAATTGATCAAGTGTACTTTCAAATTCTCGCACTTTTAAAATATCACTTACATAAAACATAAACGGACATTTGTAGTAGTGAATAATATTAGAATAAGAAAATTTAATTTTATTGTCTATCGCCTTAAATAAAGCATCTTCATCTAGACCAGTGAAAGCGTTACTATAACTGTTATAGGGAATATCATAGCTGTTTTTATAAATAGGTAGTAGTTCATTTTGTTCATTGAATTTAATCAAGTTATCCAAACTCTTGGCATAATTTAACTTATTGATATTATCCGAATACTGAGAATAGCTTTCTTCAATATTGCTAACTTTAAACTGTGGATAATCTGTTAAGAAACTTGGATAATAACTATTGAATGCACTAGATTCTTTATATGTAATAGTTAAATTCTTAATGTTTGATAAAGCTTTGAGTAACGCTACCTTAATGTTTTTATTATATTCATAACTTTTATCAATAATATCTGGCTTTATCGCATCATTGAGATAATCTTCATCTTTTCTTAATTTAGGAATACTACCTAAGTTAAAGCCAATTAAAAAGACATATTCATCATCATCAAAAAAATTATCTAATATATTAGTAGTTCTTATTTCCTTTTTATTATGCTTACAAGGTATCTTCGCATTTCTCATCTCTTCAATAATTAGATCCTTAATTTCTAAAATATTATCACACCAATAATAATTATTAACTAAGGTAGATAAAACTTTATAAACACTTTCATTTACGGGATTATTATTCACATCAAAGTGTTTTCTAATTTTATACAATAATAAGTCTAAATTATCACATAAGTTATTTATAAAATAATTTCCAATAGAAGTTGTATACAAAGTGGTTTCTCCTTTTATATAAAAAGGTATATTATACTCTTTAAATATTCTCTTAAAAGAGAAATAATACTCATTACTGTAATTGGCAATAAAGATTTTACTTGCATCAACACCATTACCTATTAAATCGGCCATCTTTTCTGCTATAAATTCTATTTCTTTGTTTAAAGTTTGGCAGTTATAAACATTGCAACTTAATTTCTTATTATCTTTTTCTAATATTTCAACATCGATATATTCCTTTGTCAAATCAAGTAAATAATTATTAAATTTATTGATATAATCAAAACCGAAGACATATACTTTTTTTTTAGATTTTAGCATACTTCCAAATAAATTATCTCTAATGAGTAAGCCTTTACTATCTAAGAATTTTTTAATTTCCATTAAGTTCTTTAATTTTTTCTCGGTATAATCCTCTTCCTTTAAGGTATAAAGATCATTAATATAACTTTTGCTCACACCATAATTGATGTTATATTCCCTCATAACGGAATATATAGCTTCATTAGTATAGTCAAATAATAAGCCCCTTTTAAAATCATTAAAGGACATGATTTTTATATTATATGGCGTTTCTCCCATTGATAATCTATCGAGCACTTTCATTCTTATATTATTGGGAATAATTAATATTGTATTACTTTCTAAATTTGCTAGATTATCCATATTATCACCTAATAAAATTATAACATTTTACAAAAATTAAAAAAAGAATCTATTATCAGATTCTTCTCTATTCATCATATTTACTTGTTATTCCAAAATAATCTTCTATACTTATCCAATCACCATTATTATATAATTTGCGGGCAAGTTCTGTTCCAACATATCTCAAATGCCAAGGTTCATAGATATAGCCTGTTTCATCATTTTTACCCTTAGGATATCTGATAATATATCCATATTTCCAAGCATTTTGGTTGACCCATTTTCCTTCTGCCGTGTTGGCAAAAGATGAATCAATTGTATTCAAATCAAAACATAGACCTGTTTGATGTTCCGAACTACCTGGACGAGCCGAATAAGTGTCAGCCTTTTGCTGTCCATTATTCTTAACATTTCTATTATAGATATTTCTCTGTGTTATAAACGATCTAAAGCCACTTGAAATGTATATATTTAAATTAAGCGCACTGGCATCAGCTTTCATATCTTTATAAGCTTGATATGCCGTATTGTTTATGCATGTTGCACATTGACGAGTAGCTTCTTTATCGGCTTTAGTATAAGTATCACTTGGAGCATAATCTTCTGGTAAAAAGTAAGTCTTATTGGCGATTAAATATCCATCAACATATGTAACTCCATTGATTTCATAAATATCGTATCCCTTACTAGTTTTTCCTTTACTGATCTTTTCTCCATCGATATCTTTAACCTTTGCATATGTTTTTTCGTTGGTAATTTTCTTCGTCGTCGAATTGGTCGTTTTCGTTGAAGTGCTAGTACTTGTCGTCGTTTTCTTAGTTGTCTTATCATTTTCCTTATTCACCGGTATATCTTCCTCTTCTTCTTCACATATATTATTGATTAAACAATTTGGATATTCAAAAATAGCAACATTTAATCTCAGTAATAATTTTATGCCAAATAGGATAATAAATATAACAAAAGCAACGCCAAAAGCCCTATTATAGTTTTTCCTTTTTTTCTTCTTTACCTTATTGTGGTAAATTATCAAATATATCACAGGTAATAAAAAACATAAAATCCAATAGATAATTGAAATAAATTTAGTTAAAGCACTTGATTCCATACACTCACCTAATCCTTTAATTTTGCAAATACTTCACTTATTGAAGCGTTAATTTGCAAATTTGCTTTCACACTACCTATTATATCACGATTGATAACAATTAGGTTATCACCCTTAAAAAAGTTGACATAACTAGCAGCCGGATAGACAGATAAAGAAGTACCACCAATAATCAAAGTATCGGCCTTGCTTATCTCTTCAATTGCCATCTCCACATCTTCTTCCTTTAAAGGTTCTTCATACAAAACGACATCTGGTTTAATAATGCCACCACACTTACATTTAGGAACACCATCTCTTGGTAATTCATCTAAACTATAAAACGCATTACAATTCATACAATGATTCTTCATTACTTCTCCATGTAAATGAATAACGCGTTTGCTGCCAGCAAGTTCATGCAAATTATCGATATTTTGGGTAATAACACATAATAATTTATTATCTTGTTCAAGTTTTGCTAAATATTTATGACATTCATTGGGTTTTATATCCTGATAAATCATTTTATCAAAATAAAATTTATAAAAGTACTCTGGATTATCTATAAAAAAAGAATGAGATAATATCTCTTCGGGATTATAATCATATTTTTGATTATAAAGACCATCTTTGCTTCGAAAGTCTGGAATACCACTTTCTGTAGATACTCCTGCTCCTCCAAAGAAGACGATTCTCTTAGAAGATTTTATTATCTCTTTTAATTTTTCAATTTCGTTCATTATTTTCTAAATAGGGAATTAACTATGATTACAGCCATTCCAATAGCTTCAACAACTAAAGCTAAAATTACTAAATTATTTGTAACAGTATAAGATAAATCCATTGCACTAGTTAAGTAAGTTGTAAGAACTAGAATAAATAAGCCAATAATAATTACTAAAATACCTAAATCAACTAATTTGTCCTTTTTAGCATTATAGGCGACTTTTTCCTTATCCACTTCCATATCAGCTGATAATTTCTCGTCCTTCTTCTTATCCTCTTCCTCAACTTTTGTAGTTGTAACCTCATCTTCAACTGGAAGTTCTTCAACTACAGGTTCTATAATTTCTTTTTCCTCAATCTTGCTTTCTTTTGGCGTAGAAGCAACTTCTTCCTTTAAAACAACAGTTTCTTCTTTTACTTCCTCTTTAACCTCAACCTCTTTTTTTTCTTGAACATTCTCTTTTTTATTTTGTGGTGCCTTATTATTAACGACACTCTTTAACTCATCAGCAGTCTTTGCTGGTTTCTTCTTTGGTTTATTATTGTTAGTAGTTTTCTTCGGTGTATTTTTATTTGTATTTTGGTTATTCTTCTTAGCTTGTGTATTCTTGTTCTGTTGAGTATTATTTTTAGCAGGTTGTTTCTTATTATTGTTAGATTTATTGTTGTTTGTATTATTTTTAGCAGTATTATTTTTATTGCTGTTTTGGCTTGTTCCTTTCTTTTTAGTTTCTTCTGTGTTAGCCATTTAATATCACCTCTATTATAATTATACAAATAAACACTGATTTATACAAGTAAATAAAGCATATTCATTTACAAAGTTCATATAATTTTATATAATCAATAGTAGGTGAAGAATATGAAAAAGGCAGTTTTATTATTCATATCTTTAGTAGCATTTATGGTTAACACTTATGCAGAAGAAGTAACTATGCCCACGGAAGATAAAAAAGAAGTCAGTTTAGTAAATTGTCTATCGGCAACCAATTCCTGGTATGAAGTAGATGGCAAAGTTAAAAGAATAAGACTATTAGCATTTGATTCCGAAGATGGGGAAATATCTAAAGAGATAGATGAATATGCCTGTTCGTTACTTAAAGAAGCTAAAAAAATCGAAATTGAATATGACATAAAAGCATTAAAAAAAGATAAATATAATCGCGAATTAGCTTGGGTTTATGTTGACGGGAAATTACTTCAAGATATCTTAATTAAAAAGGGCTATGGCCAAGTAAATTATGTAACTTCCGATTATAAATATTTAACCAACTTATGTGATTCTCAAAAGGAAGCTTTAACGTCCAAACTTGGAATATGGAATTATCCAAATATTAAAGAAAAATACTGTAAAAGCGGGATAGATATTAATAATACTGAGCAAAATCAAACTGAGAATACTATAAAAATAAAATCGTTTGATCAAAGAACACTTCATTATTTATTGTTTATAAATTCGGGAATCGTCCTACTAAGTATATTACTCATTAAATTAAAAAGGGGATAGAAATGGTAAAAGATAAATTAGATATTATATACGAAGATAAGGAATTAATTGTCGTAAATAAACCAGCACACATGTTGACAATAGCTACCGAGGATGAAAAAGTCAACACTCTATATCACAAAGTATACGAATACTTAAAAAGAAAAAATAAAAGCAATAAGGTCTTTATTGTTCATCGTCTTGATCGTGATACATCCGGAATTGTTCTATTTGCCAAAAATCAAAAGTTAAAAGAACTCCTTCAAAATGATTGGAATAACTGTGCTATTACACGCGAGTATATTGCCGTCGTCGAAGGATATGTTGATCCTGTAAAACAGACGATCAAAGAATATTTAAAAGAAACCAAGACTTTGCTTACTTATGCTACAGATGATTCTTCCGGAAAAGAAGCTATTACAGAATACGAAGTAATAAAGCGAAGTAAGGCTTTCTCAACACTTAAAATAAATATTAAAACGGGCCGTAAAAATCAAATAAGAGTCGCTATGCAAAATATCAATCATCCCATAATAGGCGACAAAAAATATGGATCTACCAAAAACCCTTTAAGGCGTATTTGCTTACATGCTCTAAAACTTGAGATAATTCATCCTATAAGTAAAAAAGTTTATACCTTTGAAACGCGCCATCCTCGCGAATTTGCTATTTTTGAACAATAAAAAAAGTCGATATTATATCGGCTTTTTATAATAAATCATCTTTATCATCTTCTGTAAATTCTAGTATATCTCCAGGTTGGCACTTTAATGTATGACAAATTGCTTCCAAAGTTGAAAAACGAATTGCTTTGGCTTTACCTGTTTTTAGATTAGATAAATTAGCAGTAGTAATTCCTACATTTAAAGCAAGGTCCTTTAAAGATATTTTTCGATCAGCCATGATGCGATCTAGTCTAATAACTAATCCCATGATAATCCTCCTATGCATATACATCTTATATACTTAATTATAGCATATTTTTATTGAATATCAACAACTATTTATTGTAATTTTCGTAATAGTCCCTTTCAGATAGTATATCTAAAAGATTGTTTATGGCCTCATCTCCCGAAGTTTCATATAATTCCTCAAGGGCCAATATCAATTCTCTTAAATTGTTATATTGCATATAATCAATATTAAACTCCTTTAATATGTCCATCTGTTCTTGGGAAAGATATAATTTGTCTTTAACTTTTTTCATCATTGTATAATCGGGATTTATATCTACCTCAATATTATCAAAATTCATCTCCATCACCAATCATACTATACCACAAAAAAATGATAATTTCTTATCATTTTAGCAAGCCCATTAAATCTACAGTATTTAAAAAATAATATCCAGCAATTACAATAACGGCAAATATTAGAATGAAAAATAAGACGGGAATGAAATCTTTAAACCCCACTTTAGTATCTTTCTTTTCTACTATCGTAATTGGTTTAGCTTCCTCTGTCATTGAATCTACTATTTCAATAGTTTTTTCTAAATCAGTATCTTTATATAACTCTTCGGCAACGGGAATTAAATTTGTGTTTACTAAATCCTCATCAGTATCATAGTAATTTTCGCCATGAATACTTATTAAGATTTTTTCGATTTCTTCATCAAAGTTATCGACCAAATTATTATTAGCATCAAATAATTTTATCGTATTTGTATCCATCACTTTCAACTCCTCGTATCTTTAACATAATAACACATTTTTTAAATCAATACAACACCCATGAAAATGGAAAAAATCAGCCTATAATCTTTGCATTTGCGCTATTTATATGTTATGATAAATACAATGAGGAGGATATCGAATGGACCCAAAAATAGCCGAAAGTGTTTCTCGTTTTGTTGAGGAATTAAAAAAGCGCATCGAATTATTAACAAGTACCACAACTAGAGCCAATCTCAATGAAGATAGTTATAATGCAATATTAGATATCATTAATAGTTACATTCATACCGCTCCTAGTAGATTGACCGTTGATGAATTAATCAAGATTAAAATTGATGATATGGAAAAAATATTAGACTTAATAGGTCTAAAGGAAGATGAGAAAAATAAAATATTATTAGTATATAATTCTAATGTATACTCAATTCAAAATACGTCGTTGCAAACGCGAATCGTTGAACTTTCTAAATATTTTGAAGATATCATTAAAATGATTCTTGATTATGTAACTGATTATGAAGAAATTCACAATAATCAAGAAGAATTGCAAAGCACAAAGGTAAGTGAATACCGCCATCTAATTGATGTCCTTACGCGCGAAAACTTCAGCAAGTTGTTTGAAGAAGAGGAGATAGATAAACTTCTTAAATTGATGACGAATTTTGCCATACCTGTAAGCGATAGACAGCATATTATGCAATATATTGCCATGCAAAATTTAAAAGTGCCAGTATTAGACAATGATATCTTTGATGAGGATTATGTCAATCTCTTACATCACGTTACTTCCGTTGTCGATAAACATCTTATCGCCAATTCGGAAGAAAAAGATATAATAAAAAAAGAATTAGAAAATATGGATATTGACATCGATTTAATACCATCTATTGCCAAGGAGATTGCCGAAAAACATGGTCTTAAATACAATTTGACTAAGAATATCATTTCTGCTTTGATTCTAAATAGCCTATTTAATAGTTATACTCGCGCAATTGAAGCCGATGAAAGTGAAGAATTTATCGAATCATTTAAGAGTAAGATTAATGATGTTTTAAATATTGAATTAGTTGAAGATAATCGTATAATTGAAGAGGCTCGTGCCATTCTTGCCGACAAACAAGAATTCTATGTGAATTCCGTTGAAATGGATGATGATGTCAATCAGTATGTTGGCCTATTGATTTCCGAAATAGAAGATATGGGCTATGATTATGAAACAGCCGTCGATTATAAGACTTTGCCTCTAATCAAATCGATGTCTGAAACTTTAGATAAAATCGATAAATTAGATAGTGAAAACCCTGATTATAATTTATGTATCGATATGCTAAATCAATTACTTGAAGCATATAATAAATTATTAGAAAAAAAAGGAATAAAAAAATATTAAGAAAAAAGAATAAAATAGGAGTTGAATAAGATGAGTGAGGAAAAAAAATTACTCTATAGTATCATTGAACATAAACTTGCCCGCGTAAGTTCCTTAAATAAAGATGATATTATTGTTGATAACGTTAATCTTGTTGAGTTGCTTAAATCAATTATTGCTAGTCCATATTCTATTTCTGATATGACTGACATTATCATTGAAAAACTAGCAACAGAAACTAGTAATCATAATAATCCTAACTTTGCCAATGACATAGTTAATCTTCGTGATTTCTTATCTCATCAAAGAGAGAATAATCTAAAAATTGAATTAACTCCTGCTCAGACTAAATTAGTTAACCAAGTTATTGAAAATTTAAAAGATATCTTAGAGAATAAAGGAACAATCATCACCAATGTTGAAGAAGTAGAAAGACAATGTAATGATCTTTTAAGAAAGTTAAAGAAAAAGGAATTGATTAATAACTTTGACTTTATTGAAGAGATAACTAAAGAATATAATCTGGTTGAATTTGACAATAACATGCTCCAGATTATGAAATATATTAATCGTCATAATTTGGCAATTCTAAAAACTCCAAGGAAGACCACAGCTGTCTTTGATCTTCGCTACATAAGGAGACCAAAATTAGACGAGAAAGTTCTAGAAATGCTAGACAAGATTAATGTTGATTATAAGGATTTACCTAATTATCTAATTGGCGAACTAAAAAGGGCAGATGTCAATAAATTATACGAAACATATAATCTAGTTAAGAAAAATAGAGCCGAAGAATATGGCATACTACATTTAATAAAAAAGGAAAATTTCTATGCCAAAATAGTTTTAATTCTCTATTCTAGCCCCGAGTCTATTAAAGGTGTTGTCGACAGTGTTAAGGATCAAGATGGAATCATTGATATTAGTTTACTTAAGATCATCTTAAATAATACCATTACGGCTTTCTTTAATCGCAAAAACGAATATTTCAGGCCGCGTTATTATGATTATATGAGTAATGTCTTAATGTTAAAAGATTTAGGTGTTAATTATCGCGAACTTATTAAACGCGATCCTCTATTCCTAATAACGGATAACGAAGTACTAACATATTCGATGAATTATCTCGAACAGAAGGGA
Organism: uncultured Bacilli bacterium; assembly: GCA_910577075.1. Classification (GTDB taxonomy): domain Bacteria; phylum Bacillota_I; class Bacilli_A; order RF39; family UBA660; genus CAG-582. Next base: position 18,159 of record CAJTKV010000005.1, on the reverse strand, counting down.
ATTAATAAGCGCGATATCGTCAATAAATGTTATAAAAATATGGCTAATGATGCCACCCTTATCGTTGAAAATGTCGATTTATTATACAAATACAACATTGATATGAATGCTGTATTAAAAAGTACTAATTATAATATTTTAAAGGTTTCTAAATTGGGATTAAAGTTAAATTATATTGCTAAAAAATATAATATTGAGATTAAAAACGAAAATTTAGCGCAAATAAATAGACTATTGATATCAAAGATTTATCATGAATCAAATGATGATCGTATTGTTTGGAGTGATTAAGATGATAGAATACATAAAAGAATATGGTGTGACAAACTTGGATTTTGAATATATATCCCATAATGTTAAACCAGATATTATTGAACTAATTGGTTTATCTGAAGTAACTGTTCGCGAAAATTTAGCATACTATAACAGTATTGGAATAGCATCAGATATTGCTAAGATAATAGTTGCTAGACCAGACTTAATCCTCAATGATAAAGAGACCATTATAAAGACTATTTCTAAAATTGATATGAATTTATTTCGCAATGTCGTCAATAAGTCGATAGAAGATTTGATAATTTTAGGTGTATAAAGGATATTAAATATCCTTTTTTTAATGTTTTTATAAAAAAGGAGTACACAAATGCCAAAATATTTGTTAAACTATATAGGTAATCAATTTATTTGGTCTGTTGGTGAAGTGGTTTAACACATAACCCTCTCAAGGTTACATACATGGGTCCGAATCCCATACAGATCACCATTTTTGTTATTTTAGGCACGTATTTACGTGCTTTTTAAATTTATATATCAAAAGCATTGACATTTATAAAAAATTCTATATACTAAATATCTAATGAGAAAGAGGGGACACCAATGATTAAAGGCGTAGAAACATTTACTAATTACTTGGAGGAGGAAAAGAAAAAAATAGCTAAAAGGTCGATTAGATTTATGACTATAGATAAAGATATAGCAAATACTCAAGTGGTCGATTTACCTAAAAAAATAACTGATCGCGAAATGGAAATAAATTTTATTTTGCAAAGAATAACAATGAGTGATGAAGAGTATTTAAAACATATGGAAATCTTTTATCATTTTAAAGATTTGTCTAGATACATAGAAGAGGCCAATCTCTCTTGTCGGGAAGTATTTAATCTCGTCACATATATGCTTAGGAGAAATATAAAATGTATTGATCGTGCAAGGGCAACTAAAGCTATTAATGACACTGAATTAAGAAAGTACCAATTTGAAAATATCTCTGCCCAAGAAATAGACATGTTAGTGTCAACAGGAGAAATCAATAGAATTATCAATGGAGATGACAAAGAGCTAAGTGCTCGTGAAATCCTCATCCGTGATGCCATATTAGACAACAGTGATAAATTCTTTTCTGATATAAAGGATTTAATCGATGAACACAAAGCGATTAAAACGCATTATTTTTCTAAAATGGCAGAATATGATGAAGAAGATATTGAAATAATTATTGCCAATTTACAAGCATTATCTTTCAGTAACAATGTATGTGAAATGATAAGATATATATTAGATAAACAATTGACATCACGTAAAAAGTCTTCAACACCATTAACTTCCAGTGAGCCAAAATATTCATGCCCAGCCTCTAAAGTAGAAGAGATAACCATACCATACAAGGAACAAAAGGATATATATAATTATATAAGAGAGTACTTCAATATTCCTAAAAAAGAGATAACTAAACCAGTTGATTATAATAAAATGCTTGAAATAGTTTCTCTAATGTTAAAAATTAATATAGATTTAAAGACAATACGAGCATATATAAGACAGATAACTTCAGAACTTAAAAAAAATGCTGATCCAGCAAGCAAATATCAAACCTTCAAATCTAAATTAGCATATTATCTATCGGAAGGCCAAATTGCTTACTTAGATGAATTATATGAGGCATTTGAGGCGGATAATTCTCTATGGATGGAAGAATTCGTATCATATCTAGAAGAAGTTATGAATTATGTATCAGAAACTGATACATACCAATATGAATTAGAAACAGCTAAACAACTAATGAAAGTAGAAAATGGTAAATAATTTACCATTTTTTATTTTATAAGAGAATATTTTTGTTTTTATTTTTTTAATAGTGTATAATAATCTTAGGAAGTGATAAAATGAATCTTTTTATAAATGGTTATAATATCTTCTTAATTGTTTTGATAACTTTTTTATCATCAGTTATCTTAACACCTATTGTTAAAAAGATTGCCCACCACGTCAATGCTGTTGATAAGCCTGATCATAAGAGAAAGGTCCATGCAACAGTGATGCCAAGATTAGGGGGACTTGCCATTTTTTTCTCTTTTTTAGTTGGCTATATGCTCTTTGCTCCAAAGACGACACAGATGTTATCAGTACTAATTGCGGGTTTTGTTATCATAATAGTTGGTATGATTGATGATATTCATACTCTTCCTCCAAAATATAAATTAATTGGTCAAATTCTTGCGGCTTGCATAGTGGTTTTCTATGGAAATGTTGGTTTTGATGATATGAAGATATTTGGTGTTCAATTTAGATTTGGAATTTTTTCTTATCCTTTAGCCGTCTTCTTTATCATATCCATTATTAACGCAATCAATTTTGCTGATGGACTTGATGGTCTAGCCGCTGGGACATCAACTATCTATTTCTTCACGATTGCCATAATTGGTTTCATAATGAACAAGTTGGGAGGATTAGACGTGATTCTATGCCTTATAATGGCTGGAGCATGCCTTGGCTTCTTGATATATAACTTTGCTCCTGCATCCATTTTCATGGGCGATTCAGGAAGTATGTTTTTGGGACTTATTATCTCCATCATCGCTCTTTTGGGATTTAAAACGGCAACTATTACATCCTTAATAATTCCAATATTACTTTTATTTGTTCCAATTATAGATACAATACTTGCCATGGGAAGGCGTGTTATCAGTGGAAGAAGTATTGGCTCTGCAGATCGTGAGCATCTCCATCACCAACTATTAAAGACTACTAAGTCGACGAGTAAATCCGTACTTTTAATGTATGCCATTAATGCCTTATTTGCCTGTGTATCGATTTTTTACACATTGGGAGATAAAAAAATCAGTATGATATTATATATTGTATTGTTACTCCTCTTCCTTATTCTAGTTTTCAAAACAGATATATTATTTGAACATAATTATAATAAAAAAAAGAAATAGGTGAATTATGAAGATTAATTTATATGATTTTGATAAAACAATCTATGATGGAGATTCATCAACGGACTTTTTCTTTTATTCTCTAGTGAAATATCCTCGTATCCTAACCTGTCTTCCTAAAATCGCCGTGGCAGGAATAAAATATAAGTTAAAAAAAAGAAGTAAGACAGAGATGAAAGAAGTAATCTTTTCCTTTGTAAAATATATTCCCAATATGAAGGAACATATTGAGTCATTCTGGGATTCTCATAGATGCTATTTAAAAGATTTTTATATGAAGACAAATCATGATAAAGATGTAATTATCTCCGCATCTCCTGAATTTTTACTTAAACCAATTGCGGATGAATTAAAAGTCTTAAAACTCATTGGTTCTAAAGTAGATGTTAAAACAGGAAAGTTTAAAGGTTTAAATTGTCATGGGGAAGAAAAGGTTAAGAGATTAAATAAGGAATATAAAGATTATGAAGTATTATCATCGTACTCGGATAGTTTATCAGATATTCCTATTTTGCAGTTGGCCAAAAACCAATATATAGTAAAAAAAGATAAACTAATAAAGGTTAAATATTAAAATTTATTGATATTCGACAAAATAATACCAAATTAGAACAAATTTACTGTTCTTTTTTTATGAAAAATACTTTATAATAACACACCAAGAAAGGAAGTAGATAAAATGTTAGTAATTAAAGATGTAAAAATGCAGTTCAAAAAAAATGATGATTTTATTCTTAAAGGTATCAATTTAAATCTACCCGATAAAGGTCTAATTTGTATAGTTGGCGAATCGGGAAGTGGTAAATCCACACTTTTAAATATTATTGCCGGATTTATTCGTCCCACAAGTGGAAAAGTCCTTTACAATAATCGTGACATAACCAAATTAAAAAAATGGGAACTAAATAGTTACCATCAACACATTCTAGGATTCATTCATCAAAACTACAACAATTTAAATTATCTAAATGTCTTAGAAAATGTCTGTCTTAAAAATAATAACAAAGATATAACACCCATCCTTGAAAAGTTAAAAATCTTGAAAATTAAAAAGAAAAAAGTCAACAAATTAAGTGGTGGAGAACAACAAAGAGTGGCAATTGCTCGAACAATCGTCAGTAAATCAGAATTTATCTTAGCTGATGAGCCAACCGGCTCTTTAGATTCTAAAACAGGTATTAAAATAATGGACATACTAAAAGAGGAATCATTAAATAAATTAGTAATTGTCATAACACACAATGAAAATCATGCCAAAACTTATGCAGATCGCATTATAACTATGCAAGATGGATCAATTATTGACGATACCAATTCTCGAAAAATGGAACCTTCCCATAAGACCTTTAAGTTTGCCAAAAAGGGAATAAAACTATCTAAAATATTAAATATAGTAAAAAACAATCTAGTATCGAAAATCAAACGCAATATCTTAACAACTATTGCTTTCAGTGTTGGTTTGATAACACTTCTCTTAGTTCTAGGAATTAGTTCAGGATTCAATGCCGCACTCGATCGTGAAGAAAGAGAATCCCTAAGCCAATATCCATTATATATATCTAGAAGTAGTCGAGATATTGGAAAAGAACTGCAAAACATTATTTCTCCTAAACAAGAAGATACAAGTAATCAAGTAAATATTGTAGATAGTAATCATAAAAATGTCATCAACAAAGATTATCTTAAGCATGTTGAAAAAATAAAGGATAGTACTTCATCTATAGAATACACTTATAACATCAACGGAATATATGCTCGAACAATTGAAAATAATGAAGAATTCTATAAAAATGTTGAGTTAATAAAGGGAAACAAAATTTCCAATAAAAATGAAGTATTAATTCTTTTAGATAGCAATAATGCCATAAATGAATCTTTCATTAATTATTTGAAATTGGATAAAAAAAGCGTCAGTTATGATAAACTGCTTGGCAAAACCTTTAAAATAAAGAAAAATAAATATAAAATAGTTGGTATTGTTAAAGGTACTGAAGATTCTTTTTATACTGAAGCATCGGGAACTCTCTTTTCAAGCGATAACTTTAAAGATTTAATCCCCTTAGAAATATATATATACCCCAAAGATTACCAAAATAAAGAGATTATAAAGCAACATTTAGATACCTATAAAAGTGTTGCATATACCGATTATTCTACGACATTTAAAGATATGTCTAAAACGATTATGCAAGCTATTACCGTCGTCCTAATAGCATTCAGTTCTATTTCCCTCTTTGTATCAACCATCATGATTGCCATTATTACCTACATATCTGTAATGGAGAGAACCAAGGAAATCGGTATTTTAAAATCTCTTGGATATAAAAATCGTGATATTAAAATTATCTTTTACTTAGAAAATATTTTTATTGCTATTACTTCCACTGTATTAAGTCTTATAATAACTTATGCTATAAGTATACCAATCAATGATATTCTAAATCACTATACGGGAATGACTAATATTTTAATACTAACATTAAAGAACACTGAGTACATTCTATGTTTAAGTATCATAATAAGTCTAATTGGAAGCTTTATGCCTATAAGGAGAATAAAAAAATATAATATAATTGATACATTAAGGTATGAATAATGTCAAAAATTAACTTTATTATCCCAATAATAAAATAACAATGATATACTAATATTGGTGATATTATGAAAGTAGTAATTGGCATCAGCAATAGACATGTTCATTTAAAAAAAGAAGTATGGGAGTCTTTATTTGGCCAAATCCCTATGGAAAAGCGCAATGATCTAGGCCAACCTGGACAATTTGCCACAACTTCAACAGTAGATATTAGCTACAATGGCGTAACTATTGAACATGTGCGCGTAATCGGACCAATTCGCAATTATAATCAAATCGAAATATCGGCATCAGATGCTCGAGTTTTAGGAGTAAATCCCCCAAGAAGACAAAGTGGCGATGTCCAAGGATCCTTGCCTATAACATTAATCGGACCCAAGGGCAAGGTCGACTTGGAAAGTGGTCTAATCCTTGCTGAAATGCACATTCATATGACTCCCGAAATGGCTAATGATCTAAATTTAGTTGATAAAGAACCATTGCCAGTTTATCTTGGGGAAAGACATCTATTTGATGCTAAAGTAAAGATAGGTGATCCCGCTGCTTTAGAACTTCATATTGACACTGATGAAGGAAAACTTTATAATCTTAACACAGGTACGGAAGTAGATGTTAAAATATGTGGAAAATAGGAAATATAGAAATAAAAAATAGAATTGTCTTGGCACCAATGGCGGGAATAAGCAATACATCTTACCGCAAGATTATTAAAGAAATGGGTGCCGGATTAATATATGCCGAAATGGTCAGCGATAAAGCCATTACCTATGGCAATGAAAAGACTTTGGATTTACTAAAGATGGATGAATCAGAAAGACCAATTGCTCAGCAAATATTCGGCTCTGATATAGATTCATTCGTCGAAGCAGCTAAAAAAATCGAAAAGGAAATGAAACCAGACATCATCGATATCAATATGGGATGTCCCGTTCCCAAGATTGCCATTCGTTCTCAGGCTGGAGCTTCTCTTCTAAAAAATCCGGAAAAGATAAGAGAAATAGTTGCTGCCGTTGTCGAAGCTGTAAACGTACCAGTAACTGTAAAAATTCGAAGTGGCTGGGATAATAATTCTATAAATGCTGTGGAAGTGGCAAAAGAAATCGAAAAAGCAGAAGCTAAAGCTATAACCATTCATGCTAGAACACGTGCGCAAGGATATGCGGGAAAAGCCGATTGGAATATTATCAAGCAAGTCAAAGAAAGCGTCAGCATTCCCGTTATTGGAAATGGTGATGTTACCAGCTGTTATCTCGCTAAACAAATGCTCGATGAAACAGGATGCGATGCCGTCATGATTGGCAGAGGGGTATTAGGTAATCCATGGCTCATAAAGGAATGTGTGGAATACTTGGAACAGGGCATTGAACCTCAAAAGATAACTCCGGAGGAAAAAATTGCCATGTTAAAAAGACATTTTGCCATGTTAGTATCCGATAAATCAGAAAAACAGGCCATCTTAGAGATTCGCACTCACGCCCTTTGGTATATTAAAGGTTTAAAAGGCAGTGCCGCTATAAAGAATCAAATATGCCAGACTAAGAGCAAAGAAGAGATGTTTGATATTCTCGACAATTATTTAAACAATTTGGACATTTAACGATGTCTTTTTTTATGAAATTTTCGAAATTGCTTAAAATCTCCATATTCCCTCAACAAGTATGATATAATGAACGTCAAGGAGGAATATAAAATGCAAGAATCAAATTTTATTAATACAAAGTATGAAATTGTCTTTGAATCAGAAAATATTTATTACGTAAAATTAGATGCAAAATTAATAAGTGATTATTTGACAATGGTAAATGATCCCGATGTAGCTAGCAAAATCAGTCATAAAATTCGAACATATACTTATGAACAAGAGTTAGATTGGGTAAATTCCAAATTGGCTGAAGGTGCTTTGTGTTTTTCTATGATAGAAAAAGCCACAGGTGAATATATCGGTAATATTGAGATAATGGAAATAAACGACAATATTGGAGAATTAGGAATTTCAATTACTGCTTCAAAGCAGGATAAGCATTATGGTACAGAATCAATTAAAGCCATGTTAAAATATGCTTATGAAGAATTAGATTTAGACGGAATGGAATTAAATGTCTATGATACCAACTCAAAGGCAATTCATTGTTATGAAAGAGTTGGTTTTATAAGAGATGGAATAGGCAAAACTGAAGAAGATATTCACATGAGAATATCCAGATAAATATTTGTGATTTTTTATAAAAAAAGGATAGTCGCTAGACTATCTTTTATATATTGAGTTCAATTCGATATTTAATTTCTCCAATGTCTTCGTTGGACATTCTTCGCTGGTAACTAAAGCATTCATATCATTAATAAATTTATCTTGATCATTTTGATAAATTGCCAATAACTCTCTTAATATCAAATCAATCATAATTTTTTGAATATCTCTTTTAACCGATTTCTTGTAGAGATTTTCAATACTGGTTTTACTTACATGAGTTCCAAAACGCGCATTCAATTTACTAGCAACTTCTTTAGCTGATTTAGGATTAGTAATATATGCATTAATGGCAAATCTATCAATTACCTCATCAACTCTTTTTTTGCATTCATTATAATCATAGGTAAAAAAATTTGTTACCTCTCTTTGAATACCAAAATCATCTAATTTGGTAATAAATATATATTGTATTGCTTTAGCAAATGCCTGAATCAAGATATTACTGTCTGGTGTTTTTTCACATCTTCTGCGTAATTTAGCTGCAATTCCTTCCCCATAGATATGAGCAACATTTGCAAAGTCCTCAATTGAATCTCTCTTTTCTACATTGGCAAGCCATAAATCACTTTCTGGAAGATATAAAGTTGCTGTTGCATCTTTAGATAATTTAATAATATCTCTTCTATTTAAATATAGTTCATAGAATATATCATACCATTTATTATCAAGACTATCCATAAATCTCTCTAATTTAGCCATTATATATTCATAAGAGACATCTAATTTAGCAAAAGGTCTAACATTCAATCTTTCACCCATATTATCTTCTTGTTCCTTTTTCTCTCTATCTTTTTGAAAATCATAACACTCGATAATATAATTCATATATTCTCTATAATCTTCTTCAAATAAGTGATTATTGATAGCAAACACTTTAGCAAAGTCAGAATCATCACTTCTTTCACATATTTTACAGTCATTATTTAAAAGGTATGTAATAATCATTAACTCGTCATTATCTTCCTTAGAACTGTTCATATTTAGCAAAGAAGCTCTAGCTTGTCTAAGTGTATAAGGATTCCACATATCGTAATTTGTTGACATACTCTCCATAAAATTCCCCTTTTCTTAATGAAACGTATTATAACATCAAATTTTAATGTTTGCAAATCGGGTTTTTGTGGTAAAATATTAAGGAAATTTGGTGGTGTTAAAATGGATAAAATAATTGTCAAAGGTGCAAGAGAAAATAATTTAAAAAACATTAATATTGAAATACCTAAAAATGAATTAGTCGTAATAACTGGTGTATCTGGTTCTGGTAAGAGTAGTTTGGCATTTGATACTATTTATGCGGAAGGTCAAAGAAGATACGTCGAAAGTCTATCAGCATATGCCCGTCAATTTCTAGGAGGATCAGAAAAGCCCAATGTTGATTCCATTGAAGGCTTAAGTCCTAGTATTTCCATAGATCAAAAAACTACTAATAATAATCCCCGAAGTACAGTAGGAACAGTAACGGAAATATACGATTATTTAAGATTGCTCTTTGCACGTATTGGCATTCCTTATTGTCCTAATCATAATATCCCAATAACTTCCCAAAGTATAGAGGAGATGACAAATCGCGTTTTAACTTTAGAAGAAAAGACAAAAATCGAGATATTATCTCCCGTTGTTCATGGAGAAAAGGGAACCCATAAAGATTTATTTGATAAGTTAAGAAAAGATGGATTTACCAGAGTAAGAGTTAATGGAGCTACTCAGGATCTTTCAGGTGAAATAGTCCTTGAAAAGAATAAAAAGGACAACATTGATGTCGTTGTTGACCGTATTGTTGTATCCTCAGATGAACGTAGTAGAATTTTTGAAGCCATCGAAACATCTACAAAACTAGCTGATGGAAAAGTTATAATTAATGTTATTGGGGACAAAGAGATTCTTATGAGTGAGAAATATGCCTGTCCTGACTGTGATTTTTCTTTACCCGAATTAGAGCCGAGAATATTTTCCTTCAATGCTCCTTATGGTGCCTGTCCTATGTGTAAAGGATTGGGAATAACCAAACATATCTCTTTAGATAATCTAATTCCTGATAAAAATATCTCAATATTAGATGGTGCCATTAAATCTATGACTATCGATGATAATATCGAAACCAAGAGATTATTTACAATTGCTAAAGAATTGAATATAGATTTAAGTAAGCCTATAAAGGATTTGCCAAAGGATAAATTAGATATAATTCTATATGGAACTAAGCAAGAATTTAACTTTGAATATACTTCTAAAAACGGCAATAAGAGATATACAACAGAAAATTATGAAGGAATAGTAGTTAATTTAGAGAGACGCTATATCGAAACTAACAGTGGATGGATTCGCGATTGGATAGATGGATATATGGAGGAGAACACCTGTCCAACTTGTAAGGGTTCTCGTCTTCAAGAAAAAATCTTAACAGTTAAAGTAGGAAAAAAGAATATCTTTGAAGTAACTAACATGTCTATTAAAGACTTGATTGCCTTCTTTGATAATTTAAAATTAAATAAAACACAATTGGAAATAAGCAATTTAATAATTAAGGAAATTAAATCACGCCTTAACTTTTTAGATAACGTTGGTTTAAATTATTTGACATTATCAAGACCAGCGAGTACTCTTTCGGGCGGTGAAGCGCAAAGAATAAGACTAGCAACACAAATAGGTTCTCAATTAAGTGGCGTATTATATGTCTTAGATGAACCTAGTATCGGACTCCATCAAAAGGATAATGATCGTCTAATTGCAAGTTTAAAGAAAATGCGTGATCTGGGAAATACTCTAATCGTTGTTGAACACGATGAAGATACGATGATGGAAGCCGATTATTTAATTGACATTGGTCCAGTTGCTGGAGCAAATGGTGGCTATGTGGTTGCTGCTGGAACTCCCAAAGAGGTTGCCGCATGTGATAACTCTATAACTGGACGATATTTATCGGGAAAAGAGTCCATAGAAGTACCTAAAAAGCGCCGCAAAGGAAATGGCGAATTTATTACTATTAAGGGCGCTAAAGAAAATAATCTTAAAAATATTAATGTTAAATTTCCTCTAGGAACATTTACCTGTGTTACAGGTGTCTCTGGATCAGGTAAATCGTCTTTAGTTAATGAAATATTATGCAAAGCCCTTCAAAAAAGTGTCTATAATTCAAAAGTAAATATAGGTAAGTATAAATCTATACAGGGGCTTGAACAGATTGATAAAGTTGTACAAATAACTCAAGATCCAATAGGAAGAACGCCAAGAAGTAATCCGGCAACTTATACAGGTGTATTTGATGATATTCGAAGTGTCTTCGCTGAAATGAAGGAATCTAAAATCCGAGGCTATGACAAGGGAAGATTTTCTTTTAATGTTAAAGGCGGAAGGTGTGAAGCCTGCTGGGGAGATGGAGTAAAGAAAATTGAAATGCACTTTCTTCCAGATGTCTATGTTCCTTGTGACGTATGTCATGGAACGCGCTTTAACTCCGAAACCCTAGATGTTAAATTTAAAGGAAAAAATATAGCCGAAGTTTTAGAGATGCGTGTCGAAGAAGCTATAGAATTTTTCTCCAGTGTTCCTAAGGTAAAAAATAAATTACAAGTTCTAATGGACGTTGGATTATCGTATGCCAAATTAGGACAATCTGCTCCTACATTATCTGGAGGAGAAGCAGGTCGCGTAAAATTAGCCAAAGAATTACAAAAAAAGCCAACTGGAAAATCCGTATTTATCTTAGATGAACCAACGACAGGACTTCACTCAGATGATATAAAGAAGTTACTAGTAATACTTCAAAGAATCGTCGACAATGGCGATACAGTTATCGTAATTGAGCATAATCTTGATGTCATTAAAGTTGCCGATTATATCATTGATTTAGGTCCCGATGGAGGCGATGGTGGAGGTACCATTGTTGCAACGGGAACTCCCGAACAAGTTGCCAAAATTAAAGAATCCTATACCGGAGAATTTTTAAAGAGAAAACTAAATGTTAATAACAAATAAGTTATTAACATTTTTTCTTGGTTGTAATTGCAAAAAAATTATATATATTTTATAATTAAGAATAGAGGAGTGATAGAAATGAACCCCGTTTTAGTGACGATTGGAAACTTTGAAGTACGCTGGTATTCCGCATTAATATTGCTAGCTTGTTTTTTAGTATTAGTGCTAGTAGAAAAAGAAGCAGAAAGATTTAAAGTAAAGAAAGAATTTATCTTTAATATGCTCTTTTGGGCATTAATATTTGGCGTGATTGGAGCAAGGTTATACTATGTAGTATTTAACTGGGATATGTTTAGTGGTAATTACTTAGAGATATTTAAAATATGGAATGGCGGTTTAGCTATTCATGGTGGTCTATTATTCGGCCTTATTACGGTAATCCTATACTGCAAAAAATACAATGTCAGGACAATTCGCATACTTGATTTTGTCGTTGTACCTTTATTACTAGGACAAGCTATCGGAAGATGGGGAAACTTCTTCAATCAAGAAGCTCATGGAGCAGCCACAACAGTCGAGTTACTTAAACGTCTTGCTATTCCTGATTTCATAATTGATGGAATGACTATTGACGGAGTTGTCTATACGCCAACTTTCCTATATGAATCCCTAGTCTGCTTTGTCGCTTTTATCATATTGCTCTTAGTTAGACGTGGAAAATATATTAAAGTTGGAACACTTACAGCTTCCTATTTAGTGATCTATGGAACTTTGAGATTCTTTATTGAAATGAGTAGAACAGATGCTCTTATGCTCGGTGGATTTAAAATCGCGCAAATTGTCTCAGTTATAATGTTTATCGTCGGACTAGGTATCTTAATGTTTACTAGTCGCAAAGGTAAATTCGAAGATTTATACAATGATCAATCCAATATGAATGAGGTTAGATTTTAATAAAAATTTAACCCTTTTTTATTGTAAAAAAGACCTATAAATGATAAAATTATTTTAAGGAGATAAGAGATATGACTATACAAGATAAAATAAACCAACTAAGAAATTGCTTATCAAACTCAAATGATGACAGTATTTCATCACCAGATGAACTAGAAAGTATCCAAAGCGTCATAGAAGAGGCATCAAAAATCTTTGAATTGGGAGATATTTCTCGAATGGATCCAGATCTATTAGAAGATATTTGTAATAAGTGGAATCACATTCTCGATTCTAAATTAAGCTTATTCCCAGAATATAATACAGAACTAAAACACCTTGCTTAAGGTGTTTTTTAAATATATATGTATATTTTATTTCTAATTAAGACAAAAGTTGATACTTTTTTCTAGCATAATCATAAATTATACTAGAAAGGAAAGTGATTAGATGAATAATTGCTGTCAATGTGGAAATAGATGTCCACAACCATGTACTGGCCCAACTGGACCAAGAGGTGCTACAGGAGCAACTGGAGCAACCGGAGCAACAGGCGCAACTGCACGATTGGTTAATTCTTCTAATAAAGATTGTAATTTTAAGCTCTTTTTCCTTTTTAAATACTGACAATAAGATATATAGTCTTTTTATTTGTAAGAAAAAAGATCACTATTAAATGTGATCTGCTCGATAATTTACTTAATTATAGATAATAATAAATTTGTTAATTCTTGTTCAGAAATATTTGAAGTTTCAATGTCGAAGTTGATACCTTTATAATTAAACTCCGTAAAATATAATTCGTTATATTTGAATATTTTTAACTCGAGATTATTTATATTAGATGTTCTACTTACTTCTTCCGAAAAATAATAATCTCTAATAGGTTTATTATCTTTAGAGAATGAAACTATTATATTTCTATCATTCTCTGTATTTGAATAATTAACCACGTAACTTTGCAATACATTATATTCTTGACTATCCCTATCAGGCTTAACATATATTTCATGTGCTTCTTTATTATCTAAATCACTTGGAATTTTTATACCAACTATTTCTTTAAAATATGAAATATTTTCCATAGTTGTTATTTTAACATCTGCATCGCTACTTAATACTCCTTGAGTCATTTTACTTATGTCATTAATATATAAGTTAATATTATCTTTTGTTTCTATATTTGGCTTATATATATTAGGTTTTAGTTGCTTATTGTTATCATTAATCAACAATACACCACTAATAATTGCTATTAAACAAATTGATACAAAAGACCATTTCCATAAATTCTTTTCTTTTTTCATTTTATCTTCTTTCTCTATCTTTTTGATTATTTCTTTATAGTAATCTTGAGGGTTTATATCTTGCTCCATTGCTTGTTTTAATTTTTCTTTATTTGTCATTTACTTCCCCCCACTTCCAAAATTATTCTGTAATTCTTTCAAGTTTCTATAAATTAAATGCTTTATATAAGATTCACTTCTTTGTAATTCTTTTGAAATTTCTTTGATGCTTAATTCCAACTTATAGTATAAATAAAATACCTTTGGAATATCTTGATTTTTTTTGCTTTTTATAAATTGCCAAATTGTATTCCAATTGTCCATCTGAATAATAATTTCATTTATATTCATACCATCTTCTAAAGTTTCGATTAATTCTTTGTCTTTATCGTTTGTTTCAAACAAAGAAATCGTTTTAAACTTTTGAAGTAATGTATAATGTTTTTTAATTTTATTATTTGCTATACCTATAAGATAACTTTTAATATTAACATCTGATAATTCTTTTTTATTTAAAATGTTCCAAAATTCTAAATATGTTTCTTGAATAATGTCATTTGTATCATTAATGTTATGACATTTGATAACTACATATTTAAGCAAATCTAAATGTGTCTTATCATATATCTCATTAAATTTATATAGGTTTAATTGACTAGTCATATTTATCACCTACAATATAATAATCCATATTTTTTTGAAAAAAGTTCCAAAATTTTGAAAAAAAGCAATTTTTTCATAAATTTGCTTTTAAAGTTTTCATTTTTTATTAAAAAATGAGTATCAAATAATATAAATTCTGCTACGATTCTTAGTGTTGAATAACTTTTATTTGTATAGAATAATAAATCATATACGATGAAAGTCCAAATACACAGACAAAAAACTTATACGAAATATATATTTAAAGATATTAGATATTTGTCTTTTACTAAGTAATAAAAATATTTTTCCATCATCATAGCAAATGAACATATCAAAAATGGAATTATAATTATTTTTCCACAGAGTCCAGTTTTAAAAAAAGTCCAAGTGAGAAACATAGATGCTGTAAAAGACACAATAATTTGTCTTATAGCATATATTTTTTCATATTTTCATCACCTCGATAAGCTTGTAATTTTATTATTTAACAATAAATCTATAAATTCCATAGACAACCCATATAAACCAAGAGAATGCCCATATATCAAATATAAAACTTACTGATAGATACAAAATTGCAACTATAATGGCAATTATCCAATTCTTTAGTTTTTTATTTTTCACAATATTTCATCTCACTTTCAAATTGTAACTTACCACAATAAATTTATTGCACAAGCAACAACTACACCTATTAGGATTATTATCCAGCCTATTGTTTTTTTATGCTCTTTAAACCACTTTGACATATTTATCACCTTTATTTGACTATTACTTATATTATAGCACGTATAATACTATTAGTAAATTGATGGAGTTGCAAACTATTAGTTTATTAGTATTTATTAGTATAATTTATTTTATTGATTGGGCAGTGGCCTAGTCTTTTTTTGATTGGTATGAATATTATATTACAAACACTAATAAAAGTTTAAGGGGGGTAATAATTATAAAGAAAAAGAATAAAAAGGAAACAAAATATATATATACTGAAAAGTTTATAACTAATAACACCACCCCTACAGAAGAAGAATTAAAAATGATTTTTAATAAAAAGTATTTTGAATATATAAAAAGACGCGAAAGTAGAACTCTTGGGGGCTGAATTTTTGGTGATCGCGCGTTATAATTTATATGAGCTTGAAATTACGACTAAAAATGAGGAGTTGTTTTTATGAGTAATATATTAAAAGCTGAAAATTCTATTTTAAGGGTGGTGTTATATTTAAGATTGTCTGATGAAGACAGAAACAAATTATCAAAAGAACAGTTATCAGAGAGTATCAAAAATCAGGAAACATTATTAAGGGCCTATGCTGAAGAGAACGGTTGGAAAGTTGTCGGTGTCTATAATGATGAGGACTGGTCTGGTTCAGACGCTACACGTCCAGACTTTAATAAGATGATTAAAGAGTGTCAAAAAGGTAATGTTGATATTGTTTTAGTTAAATCACAGTCTAGGTTTGCTCGTGATATGGAATTGGTAGAAAGATATGTTCATAACTTATTCCACGAGTGGAACGTTAGATTTGTTACATACATCGAGAAAATCGATAATACTAGGAAAGAAACAAAGAAGACTAGTCAATTAACCGCTATGACAGATCAGTGGTATTTAGAAGATACATCAATAAATATTCGTGAAACTTTTAGAGCTAAAAGAACTAATGGCGAATTGACCGCTAGTTTTGCTAGTTATGGTGTAATGAAAGATCCAGAAAATAAAAATCATCTACTTATAGATCCTATCGCTTGTGAAGTTGTTAAAAGAATTTTTGATGAGTATATGGCTGGTAATGGTTTAGAAAAAATCGCTAACAATTTAAACAAAGATAAGATATTAAGTCCTTATGAATATAAACTTCTAAATGGAAGTAAGTTAAAAATACCTTTAATAAAAGAATATTTAGACTTTGGTTATATTGAAAAAACTGGTACATATATACTTAATATTAGTTTCACAAACAATGAAGATCACATTTTAAAAGATTTAGTAAGTTTTAATTATATTACTACTGATATGAAAACACTTAATAATAAATGTGATATTGTCTTAAAAAAATATACAGAAACAAAAACTAAAATATATTATAGTGAAGATGAAAATTTAGATATAAACAATTTTAGTTTAGATGACTGCATTTTATTAAAAGAAAATGATTTACTTCCAAAAACAGCTAAAGTGCTAATATCTTATACTAAAGAACTCGATCGTACACATATTATTGATTATCAATTTGAAGTTACATTAAAAGAAAATCGGGCTCAAGAAGAGTTCTTAATAAATATTATAATGAATAAAGCAAACGGAATATTGAAGTCAGAGTTTTCTCATAATTTAAGAAAAAAGTTTAAATGGTCTAGTCAAACAGTTAAGAAAATACTAACCGATGAAGTTTATATCGGTAATCTAGTTCAATTTAAAACTACTACAGTAAGTTACAAAAATCACACAGTTATTAAAAATGATGATGAAGATAGAATCAGAAAAGATAATACTCACGAATCTATTGTTAGTAAAAATGTTTTCTATACTATACAAGAAAGATTGCAAGAAAAATCTCGAAGTAGTCAAGGTGGCGAAGTTCACGCATTTAGTAATAAAGTATATTGTATGAATTGTAATAAATTATTCTTTAAATGTGGGAAAAAAGATGAAAACGGATATTGTTATCTATGTTGTAAAGATAAAAAAGATAAATGGGCGAACTGCACGAATAGTAAATATCTTCGTGAAGAAGAATTACACACTTTCGTTTTAGAACAATTAAATAATTTGTTAGTTAGATTTTATGATGAGGACAGTCTTAAAGAAATGCACGACGAAGTAATAGAACAAGATTTATTTAAAGATAAACTTAATTCACTAGAACAAGAATTAAAAAGTATCAATAAGGAATTACAAGGCAAAAGTACATATTTTCAAAAACTATATGAAGATCGTACAAATGGTATTCTTCCAGAAAAAGAGTTTCTAATCTTATTAAATAAATATAAAGATGATAATTCTAAGTTGGAAGAACGAGCTAACATTATAAAAAAAGAGATAACTTCTACTACTGCAAAAAAAGAAAGTTTGAAGAGTAAAAAGAATATCTTTAAAAAGTACAGACATATAGATAAACTTAATGTTGAGATTGTTGGCGATTTTATAGACAAGGTACTAATAGGAAAGTACAATGACGAAACAGGATCAAGAGAGATTAAGATATTATGGAACTTTGCCATTTAAAAAATAATAAAGAAGAATAAAACAATCGAGCAACAGGTGCTACCGGACCACAAGGAATTCAAGGTCTTCAAGGAATCCAAGGGTTA
>CAJTKV010000004.1:69154-80005 GCA_910577075.1 uncultured Bacilli bacterium | reverse complement strand
ATTCGACAAAATAAGCTAAAATATTATGGTATATGATATAATTTTGTTAGAAAGAGGTATGGATATGAAACCTGTAATTGGAATTGTAGCAAAGCATTATTACAATGATCATAAAAGATTAGAGACATTCATTCGCGATGAAGTTGAACAAGCAATTTTTGATAATGGAGGAATTGCCATTGGCATCCTACCACCAAATGAAGATAAAATAAAGGCAAGTTCAGATTGGAAAGAACAATTAACAACTGCCGAAAAGCATAATCTATATGAAGCAATATCCCTTTGTGATGGAATCATTTTGCAAGGAGGTGGATATGCTGATGAATATGAATGCTTTATTGCTAAATATTGTCATGATTATGATATACCAATTTTAGGTATATGTGCAGGAAATCAAAATATGGTGCGAGCTCTAGGTGGGACTATTTCGCGTATCGAGGGGTTAAAACATGATTCAGATGATGCTTATGTGCATCCAATAAAGATTAATATTGATTCTAAAATATATAGAATTATCGGTAAAGAAGAAACTATGGTAAACTCAAGGCATAATAATTATGCTAGCAATCCAGGACCATTAAAGATTACTGCATATTCAGATGATGGAATTCCCGAAGTATTAGAAGATAATCAAAAAAGATTCTATGTTGGCGTCCAATTTCATCCAGAGAGTTTAATTAAGCGTGATGAATCTATGAACAAGATATTTGTTTCCTTTATAGACGTTTGTAGTCAATATAAAAACGAAAAGAAATAAAAGGTTTAATAGGAGGTTTATACATGCTTAAAAAAAATTATTATCAAATTTTAATGTTGTTAGTTTTATTGATTGTATTTCTTGTTGTTATTTATATTTATATGAGCAAAAATGTTGACATTTCACATCACATTAAGGGACACTCTCATTATTTCCTTGATGGAAGTGAACTAAAGGGAGATTTTTATTTTAACGGAATGGCTTATAGAAATAACGATGAATTATGGATTGTAATAGGAGAAATTTGTGATCCTCTCACTGATGAAAATAAAGAATATTATCGCGTAGATGTCTATTTAGATGATATTTTAATTGACAGTAGAGAATCAGACAATGTCAACTTAAATGACTATTGGCAAGAATATAGATTATTTAAACGCGTGAAATTTACGAGAGACGATTTTAAATTAGTTATGAGAGTTTATGATAAAAAGAATGGAGATTACAGATATGAAAAAGAAATCAAAGTTGAAAGATTTGTCTAAATTTCATTACCTAATATTAGCTCTATGTCTCTTAATTATTATAATAGTATTAGTTAAAATCTTTTTAATTAAATCAAATATTTTGGTATCTAGATTTTATGAACTAGATTCAAAAGAAGATGATGTACATGGATATCTTGTTCAATCTTTTTATAAAGGTTACTTAAATATTGATAAAATAGAATTTGAAGATGATATATGTGATTTTAAATATACTTTTTATATTAATGATAAAGTTGTTTTAGATAATAAAATAAGTGATGAATTATGTCAATTGACTAATGAAAAATTAAAAAACACATTTGAAATATTAAGGATTGGTTATGAGAAAAAAGTGAATCATGTGGAACTTTACTATGAATACAATAAAAAAGATAAAAATGTAAAAAAGAAAGTAAAATTAGAAAACAAACAATTGTAATACTAAAACATAAATACGGATATATTCCGTATTTTTTTATAAAATCATAATATTTTAACCATAATATAATAGGTGATATTATGCAAAATACTAGTATATGGCAAGAAGATATAGATAGGGTTAAACCAAATAGTTTAGATAGAAACCTAGACGTTGATATTGCTATAGTTGGTGGAGGAATATCCGGTTTAAGTGTTGCTTATTATTTAAAGAATACGGGATATAAAATATGTCTACTTGAGAGCAATTATATTGGTTCAGGTATTACTTTGAGAACGACAGGTAAAATAACCTATATGCAAGAGGATTTACTCTTAAAGATAAAAGGTTTACATGATGAAAATACGGCTAAAAAATATTATGAAAGCCAAAAACTTGCCATAAAAGAGTTAAATATGATTATTTCAAATAATGGGATAAAATGTGATTTAAAAATTTCAGATAGTTATATCTTTGCTGAGAATAAAAGGGATATAAAAAAGGTCAAAGAATTAAAGAATCTCTTGGAAAGTTTTGGTGAAGAGATAGAAAATATTTATACTTTGCCAGATGATATCAAAATCAAGTATGGAATAAAGGGGAGTGATACATATGTCTTTAATCCCCTAAAGTATCTCAATGGATTGAAAAAGTGTTTAGATAATGTCCTAATATATGAAAAAAGTAAAGTAGAAAAAATTCTAAAAAATACAGATGGCTACACTTTAAAAAGTAATGGATATGAAGTTAATGCTCAAAGGGTAGTTATTTGCACGCATTATCCCTTCTTTTTATTTCCCTATTTAATGCCTTTAAAATGTTCCTTGGAGAAATCCTATGTCGCTCTTTATAAAGTAGAATCGGATATTAATTACAATGCTATTACGATTAAAAAGCCCACAATATCTATAAGATATGTCGAGGGGAAAGATACTAGATATAAACTAATATTGGCTAAGTCTCATAATATTAATTTTGATAATAATGATAAAAAACACTTTAATAGTTTGTATAATATAGGAAGAAATCCCGATTATCTATGGAGCAATATCGATATTATTACCAAGGATTATATGCCATACATTGGTCTAATAGATAAAAATTTATATTTAGCAACGGGATACAATACATGGGGTATGACTAATGGAACTTTAGCAGGTTTAATTATAAGGGATTTGATATTAGATAAAAAAAGTGATTATATCCGTGTATTCAATCCCCAAAGAGATAATATAAAAATGCTTATCAAATATCCCTTGTACACCTTTAATAACACTTATTCTTTTGGAATGAGTAAGATAATAAAAAATAAAAGGTGGTATTCTAAAGATCTTGAGTTTAAGAAAATAAATGGTTGCAATGTGGGAATATATACTGATGATTCTGGAATTAAGCATATTGTTAAAAATAAGTGTCCGCATTTGGGATGTAGCTTAATTTTTAATGAAGTTGAGAAAACTTGGGATTGTCCTTGCCATGCTTCAAGATTCGATATTGATGGCTTTGTAATAAATGGTCCGAGTAATTATGATATTCATTTTAATGAGTAATTTATGCAAAATAAAAAATATAACTTGCAAAAAAACATATTTATCAATATAATATAGGTAGAAAGCAAAGATTTAGGACTAGTAATAAGAGAAATTCAAGTAGAGAATTCGTGGTTGGTGAAAACGAATTGAAGGAATTTTATGAACCTACCTAGGAGTGTTGTTAATCACAGCCGGGTTATTCCGTTATTAATTTTAAGTTAAACAAAGAGATGGTACCGTGCCTTATGCACTCACTTTATCATCTCTTTTTTATTTTTTTAGAAGGGAAAGATGAAAATGGAAAATAAAGCAATAACAAGCAGAGATAAAGACTTTGCTAAGTGGTATACTGATGTCGTAAGAGCAGCTAAATTAGCTGATTACACAGCGGTTAAAGGATGTATAGCAATTGAGCCAAATGGATATGCTATTTGGGAGAGAATGCAGGAAATATTAGATAAAAAATTTAAGGAATTAGGTCATGTCAATGTTCAAATGCCTCTACTTATTCCTGAAGAACTCTTAAAAAAGGAAGGGGAATTAGTAGCAGGATTTGCTCCAGAAGTAGCATGGGTTACTGAAGGAGGAAGTAAAAAGTTAGATGAAAGACTTTGTATTAGGCCAACTAGTGAGACTCTTTTTTGTGATTATTATCAATCACATGTTAAATCTCATAAGGAGCTACCAATGTTATATAACCAATGGTGCAATGTTCTAAGATGGGAAAAAGAAACAAGACCTTTTTTAAGAAGTCGTGAATTCCTATGGCAAGAGGGACATACAATACATGCCAGTAAAGAAGAAGCTTTGGAAGAGACAAAGCGCATGATGGATGTATACAAATGGTTCCACAATGAAATATTAGCAATTCCTTCCATTACCGGATTGAAAACCGAAAAAGAAAAATTTGCTGGTGCTGAATTTACTTTAACTAATGAAGCCTTAATGTATAATGGTGTCGCTTTACAATCGGGAACAAGCCATTACTTTGGACAAAAATTCAGTGAGGCCTACAACGTTAAATTTACCAATAAGGAAAACAAAGAGGAATATGTATATCAAACTTCTTGGGGAACGACGACGCGAATGATAGGTGGACTTATCATGGTTCACAGTGATGATTATGGTCTTGTTTTACCTCCAAGAATTGCACCAAAGCAAGTGGTTATCATTCCAATTGGCAAATCTGATCGTCCTTTTGCTATGGCATCTACATACAAAAAAGAATTAAATGATGCTGGAATAATTTCTTACATAGATGAAACCGAAAAATCTCCAGGATTTAAATTTGCCGAGGCTGAAGTTAATGGAATCCCAGTTCGCATTGAAATTGGTGAAAGAGACTTAGAAAATAACCAAATTACTATTGCTAGACGTGATACAAGGGAGAAAACACAAGTAAATTTAGATGGCTTAGATATTGTAAAATACGTTGCAGACTTATTAGAAACTATTCAACATGATATGTATGAAAGAGCTAAAAAGAGACGCGATGAATTGACATTTGAAGCTCATAATTTAAGTGATATAGAAAATGTTTTAAATAACCAACCTGGTTTAATTCATGGCATGTGGTGTGGTGACGTTGCCTGTGAAGAGAAAATCAAGGAAATTAAGGGTTGTAAATCTCGATGCATCGTTGATGATGAAGCCATTGATGATAAATGTGTATGCTGTGGAAAAGAAGCTAAATACCATGTCATATGGGGAATTCAATATTAAAGCTTGGTAAGGAGTAGTAAAATGACAAAAGTAATAATAAGACGTAAAAAATCGGTATGGGGATGCGCAATAAAAATGCATATCGCTGTTGATGATGCCCAAAAATTTGATTTAAGTAACAATGAAACAAAAGAAATAGATTTAGCAATAGGTGAGCATACAGTTAAGTATAAAGTGTGGAATCGTCGTGAAAAAAGTGTCGTCATCAATGTTCATGAAGGAAAAGAATACTCATTATTATTTAAATATGATCCTCTATGGGGCGGATTTAAATTAGCTAAAGATTCTACACTAGAATAAAATATTAAAACAGATTTCTAATCTGTTTTTTATGTTATAATATTTGGTAATAAAGGTGATAATATGAAAAAGATCTTAGTCGTAGAAGATGATGAAAGTATTCATACAATTCTAGAAGAAATATTAAAGAAGAATGGCTACAATATTTATAGTGCTTATTCGGGAACCGAAGCACTACTATTACTTGAAAAAGAAAAGTTTGATCTAATCTTACTTGATTTAATGTTGCCAGGTTTAACTGGTGAAGAAATACTTGCGAAAGTAAAAACTATTCCAATAATCGTTCTTTCTGCAAAAGTTTCTAGTGACGATAAAGTAAATTGCCTATTATCGGGCGCTAACGATTATATAACAAAGCCTTTTGAAGCAAGAGAATTACTAGCAAGAATTGAAGTACAATTGAGGAATAATAGTAATATAGTCACGGATAATTTAAAGTATAAGGAATTAGAATTAGTAAATGACAATCATACACTACTTATCTGCAATAAAAAAGTGAATTTGACAAAGACAGAATATGCTATATTAAAGCAATTACTTTTAAATCCCACCCAAGTTATTCCCAAAAATAAATTATTAGATTTAATAAGTGATGATACTGAGGATTGTGATGAAAATTCCTTAAGAGTTCACATGAGCAATATAAGAAGAAAAATCAAAAATAAAACAGATAATGAATATATTGAATCCATTTGGGGCATAGGTTTTAAATTAAAAGATTAAATCTTAACAGAATCTTAACAATTTCTTAATCATTTTCTTAATATTTTTAATATAAAATGCTAAGAGAAAGGAGAAAATTATGGAGATAGTATTAGAAACTAATAATCTTGAGAAAAAATATAAGGACTTTAGAGCCTTAAATCATACCAACATGCATATTGAAAAAGGTGCAATATATGGCCTAGTTGGTAAAAACGGTGCTGGAAAAACCACTCTTATAAGAATTATTTGTGGATTACAAGAACCTACCAGCGGGGAGTATATTCTTTATGATAAAAGTAATAAAAATTCGGGGATTATAACCGTTAGAAAGAGAATGGGTGCAATTATAGAAACCCCATCTATATATGGCGAGATGAGTGCTCGTGATAATTTAATAGAACAATATAAATTAGTAGGAATGCCTAGCCTTGATGGCATTGAAGAACTATTAAAATTAGTTGGTTTAGAGGAAACAGGAAAGAAAAAAACGAAAAACTTTTCACTAGGAATGAAGCAAAGATTAGGTATTGCAATCGCTCTTGCGGGTAATCCTGATTTCTTAATTTTAGATGAACCCATTAACGGACTTGATCCAAAGGGGATCATCGAAATAAGAGAATTAATATTAAAATTAAATAAAGAAAGAAAAATTACTATTTTAATATCTAGTCATTATTTAGATGAATTGTCAAAAATAGCAACCCATTATGGTTTTTTAGATAATGGTTCTATTATTCAAGAAATCACGAATGAAGAACTCATGAAAAAGATGGAACACAAAATAGAATTAAAAGTAAGTAAAGTAAAAGAATTTGTCAAATACTTTGAAGAAAATAAAATTTCTTATGAAGTAATAGATAGCAAAAATATAAATGTCTATGGTGAAAATAATTTATCAAAATTCATTACGGAATTATCCCAAAAAAATTTAATAGCTGATGAGATTCATGAAAAAGAGGAGTCTTTAGAAAATTACTATATGAATTTAATTGGAGGTGATAA
This sequence comes from uncultured Bacilli bacterium, assembly GCA_910577075.1. Lineage (GTDB taxonomy): Bacteria > Bacillota_I > Bacilli_A > RF39 > UBA660 > CAG-582. Next base: position 73,102 of record CAJTKV010000004.1, on the reverse strand, counting down.
TGATGATTAGATTATTAAATGCCAGTTTTACAAGACTTCGTAAAAATAAAACATTTTGGTTATTAATTATTTTTAGTATAGTACTTGCTTTATTTATGATTTATACACAATATAGCGATATGAAAAATTATGGTGAGGTAATAGAAGTAGAACAACTTATGCTTAATTATTCAACGATGATTGGAATTGTAATTGCTATATTTACAAGTCTATTTTTAGGCGTAGAATATTCAGATGGAGCAATTAGAAATAAGATTAGTATAGGTCATAAGAGAGTAAATATATATTTATCTAATTTGATAATTGTAACTGTTACAAATTTGTTTTCCTATATTGTATTTTTAGGAATAGTTGCGAGTATAGGAATTCCATTATTTGGTAGTATTACAATACCAATTTCAAAATTATTAATGTTATTAGGAACAATCTTTGTAACTACTATTGCTTATTCTAGCATATTTACTTTTTTGGCGATGGTTATTTCCAACAAGACTATTACAGCCATAGTGTCAATTATGTTTTCATTTGGGTTGATGATGAATGCTATGATTTGTTTTAATAGGTTAGAGGCACCTAAAACAATTTCAGAAGCGTCAATAGTAAATGGCGAAACTAAAATAAAAGAAGTACCAAACCCAAGATATCTTAGTAAAGAGAAAAGAACAATTTATCAAATTATAGTTGATATTAATCCAGCAGGACAAATGTTTCAAATCGCAGGTAGAACTGCTCCAAATTTAAAAGTATTGCCACTTTATTCATTAGGTCTTATAGTTATATTTACCGGCACAGGATTAGTATTGTTTAAGAGAAAAGAATTGAAATAGAAGGTGATTAATATGGGTATCTGGTTTTATTTATTTTTATTAGAATTAATTATATCTTTGATATTAATAATAAAAATAGTAATGTTAAAAAATGAAATAAAAAATATAGGAGATTCACTATTAGAAATAATTAATGCGGATACTAATAATTTACTCACCTTGGGAATAAATGATAAAAGTGTCAAAAGACTCGTAAATACCTTAAATAAAAGCTTAAAAATCATGCGTAAATTAGAGTTGGAATATAAAAATGGTAATCAAGATTTAAAACAATCAATTACCAATATAAGCCATGATTTAAGAACACCCCTTACTGCCATAAGGGGTTATCTTGATTTAATCGATTTAAAAAGTTTAAATAAAAAACAGAGAGAATATATCAATATAATTAGTAAGAAAACCAATGATTTGACATCATTAACTGAGCAATTATTTGATTTTTCTAAGAGTTTAGATACTTTCTGTGAGATTAATAAAAAGGATATTATTATTAATAGACTACTAGAAGAAACCATATGTGATTTTTACGATTTAATTAAAGAAAAAAACTTGGATATTGAAGTAAAAATAACCGATAAAAAGATAATAAAATCATTAGATGAGGCAATGTTGAAAAGAATATTTGAAAACATCTTATCTAATGCAATTAAATATAGCGAAGATAAAATCGTGATATCTTTGGATGAGGATGGCATTATCTCATTTTCCAATACTACATCACTTTTAGATTTAACTAGTGTGGAAAAAATATTTAATAGATATTATACCGTTAATAATGCAAAGAAAAGTGGTGGAATAGGTCTATCCATTGCCAAACAGTTAGTAGAGTTAAATAATGGTACTATTGAAGCTACATTTAAGAAAAAAATATTAACAATTAGAATCTGGTTTTAAATGTTAATTTTCTTATGTTTTTATGTTATAATCTAGAAAAGTAGTAAAGAAGGAAATTTATAATGGAGACGATAAAAAAACTAGATTTAACGAATTTAGATGATATGATAAATTTAAGACTGGGCATTCAAAATTATGATTCTAAGTTTTTAGACGAACTAGAAATTCTCATTTCTGAAAAGGAACTAAGAGAAAGAACGAGAAAATATCTAATGCAAAGTTTAAATGATAACCTTCACATGTTTGGCTATTTTATCGACGATAAATTAATTGCCAATTGTGGATTTTATATTGATAAACATTTTCCCACATATAACACGCCTAATGGTATAACGGGATATATATGTAATGTCTTCACATTAGAAGAATATCGCAACAAAGGATACCAAAGAAAATTATTTCAAGATGTTTTATCAAATGCCAAAAAAATGGGAATTACGTATTTTAAATTAAGTAGCATCAATGTCAATGCCATAAAAATGTATGAGTCTTTTGGCTTTACCTTGAGTGATCATATGTATACATTTAGAATGGATTAAAGAGGAATTGACAAATAGAAATATTAATTATATAATCAATGTTAGAAAACGAAGATATAGGACTAGTAGTGAATTATAAATTATCTAGAGAGTTCGTGGTTGGTGCAAACGAATTAATTTAACTTCATGAATCTACCTATTAGTGTTGTTAATAGCAACCGGGTTATACCGTTATTAAAATTAAGTTAATTAAGAGGATGGTACCGTGCTCTATGCACTCCTATGTATCATTCTCTTTTTATTTTAAGGAGATGAAAAAATGGAAAAAATTATTAAAGCCGGTGTAGGAGTTTTAATATTCGATGAAAGAGGGCGACTCTTGCTAGGAAGAAGAGCATTGAACGCTGTCGATACAGGCGGCATTTATGAACCAGGCAGCTGGAATTGCCCCGGAGGCAAACAAGAATATGATGAGACTATCGTGGAAGCGGCTATACGTGAGGTAAAAGAAGAGACAAATTTAGATATTAGTAATGTTGAATCTTTTGGAGCCAGTGATGATGTTGAAGATGGCAAGCACTTTGTCAATATCCACCTAATAGCTAAAAGCTACAGTGGAACTTTAAAAGTTATGGAACCTGAAAAAATTGATATATGGGAATGGTTCCCATTAGATGAACTGCCAGAAAACTTATATTCATCCTCGCGCGAAACCATTAATTTTTATTTAAAAAATATCAAAAAAGAAGGAGAGATTTAAAATGATAGATATTAAATTAATTAGAGAAGATAAAGATAGAGTAATTGAAAATATTAAAAAGAAATTTCAAGATGAGAAGATTCCATTAGTTGAGGAAATATATGAACTTGACGTTGAATATCGCGATGTTAAATTAAAGATGGATGAAGCTCGTGCGGAAAAAAATCGCCTAAGTAGTGAAATAGGAAACTTAATGCGCGATAAAAAGGTTGATGAAGCCAACGAAATAAAGAAAAAAGTTAATGCGATGGGTGAAGAAATTGATACCTTAACCAAACGCGAAGATGAATTAAGTAAGATAATTAGAGAAAAAATGATGAAGATTCCTAATATTGTTGCCGATAGTGTGCCAGTGGGAAAAGATGATACGGAAAATGTCGAAGTCGAGCGCTTTGGTGAGCCAATTGTTCCTGATTATGAAATTCCATATCATGCGGATATTTTAGCCAATTTTAATGCTTTAGATAAAGATGCCTCAGGGCGTACGAGTGGCAACGGTTTTTACTACCTAATGGGCGATGCTGCAAGGTTATCAAGCGCGATGCTCTCTTATGCTCGTGACTTCATGATTGATAAAGGTTTTACATATTGTATTCCACCATTCATGATTAGAAGTGATGTTGTAACTGGTGTTATGTCATTTGCCGAAATGGATGCCATGATGTATAAAATTGAAGGCGAAGATCTATACCTAATAGGTACTAGTGAACACTCAATGATTGGTAAATTTAAAGATCAAATTATTAAACCTGAAAGTTTACCAATAACAATGACTTCATATTCACCATGCTTCAGAAAAGAAAAGGGTGCTCACGGAATTGAGGAGCGTGGTGTTTATCGTATTCATCAATTTGAAAAACAAGAAATGGTTGTTGTCTGCAAGCCTGAGGAATCAAAAATGTGGTTTGATAAGCTCTGGCAAAACACTGTTGATTTGTTCCGTTCGCTTGATATTCCTGTAAGAACACTTGAGTGCTGCTCAGGCGAC
>CAJTKV010000004.1:12888-69144 GCA_910577075.1 uncultured Bacilli bacterium | reverse complement strand
AAGTTGGAGCTCATGGTATTGAAGAACGTGGAATTTACCGTGTTCATCAGTTTGAAAAGCAAGAGATGATTGTTCTATGTGAACCAGAGGATAGCGAAGAATGGTATGAGCGTATGTGGAAATATACCGTTGAACTATTTAGAAGTCTTGATATTCCTGTAAGACAATTAGAATGCTGTACTGGAGATCTAGCCGATTTAAAATATAAATCATGTGATATAGAGGCTTGGAGCCCAAGACAACAAAAATATTTCGAAGTAGGAAGTTGTTCTAATTTAACTGATGCTCAAGCAAGACGTTTAGGCATTCGCGTTAAAAGTGATAAAGGAAATTATTACTTACATACACTTAATAATACGGTTTTAGCATCAACACGTGCATTAATTGCTCTTTTAGAAAACAATTATCAAAGTGATGGAAGTGTCTTAATTCCTAAAGCTTTACAACCTTACATGGGTGGTAAAGAAAGAATTGAACCGGTTAATAAATAAGATAAATAGAATGCAGATTTTTAATAATTTGCATTTTTTTATTGACTCTCCAGTTGACTGTAATGTTATTTTATTACTCAGAAGGGAAGGATTATATGAAAAAAAATATAATTGTCAAGGGCGATATAGGCAGTGGCAAAACGCGCAATGTCTTATTTCCCGCATTTAATGAAGCCATAAAAAATGGCGAAAATGTTGTATCATTCAGTACAACTGAGGAGTATTTATCCAATTTCTATGAATATGTAAAGAAGGAGGGCTATAATGTCATCATTATCAATTTTAATGATATTAAGAGGAGCATGGGGTGGAATCCCTTATCATATAGCTATAAACTCTATAAAGAAAATAATATAGATGAGGCAATATTCCAGTTAGAAAAAGTCTATAAAAATTTATTTAAGACGGTCAATATTTCAAGTTCAACAGATGAATTTTGGCCCAATTCTGCAAGAAGTCTCGCTATAGCAGTAACTTTATCGCTATTTATCGAAGGAGATGAAGGCAAGATAAATCTTAACAATGTCGCATCAATCATCAGAAGAGAAAACTTAAAAGAATATTTAAGAAAGTTTGATAATGCCGATTTTTTAATCTATGCTAAAAGTTTTATTGCATCGCCTCCAGAAACTAGTGGGGTTATAACTTCCGTTTGTCTTCAAACTTTGCGATTATATGAGGCGCGACCAAATTTGAGAAAAATGCTAGCTTCTACAACATATGATTTAGAACAGTTTAATGCTGAAAAATTGGCGATATTTATAATTAATGACGAGGATAATCGTGCCAATATTCCTCTTGTTATTTCCTATATTGCAGAGCTTTGTTCTTTGGTTAAGAAGAGCAATAATATATTTAAATTTATTTTAGACGAATTGGAAATTCTGTTGCCATCATTGGATGAAGATTTTCTCTATCAAATAAGGGGCGCTATAAAACATAATTATTCCTTTATGCTAAGTATCCAAAATGAAGAGATGCTTTTAGATAAATTGGGAAATTATATTTTATCATTAGCTGAAATAGTAGAATCTAAAGATGTGAAGGAAAATAAAGATAAAATAAACATAGAAAGGGTCAATATATCGGAAAAGTTATTGGGATAATTATCAATAAAATAAATAGTTATTTAAATCTTATGTTATAATTAATTTAGGTGATAAAGATGAATAATAAAGCATTTTATGATATAACAAGCGGATTATATCTAGTAACAGCTGAAAGCGAAGCAAAGAAAAGTGGATGTATAATTAACACTTTTACACAAGTTAGTAGTAATCCCAAGAGTATAATCATATCCATTAATAAGGAAAATTACACGACAGATCTCATTAAGCAAAAGATGAGTTTTCACGTTAGTGTATTGAGCAAGAATACAACCATGGATTTTATCAGAGTATTTGGCTTTGCAAGTGGGCGTGATGTTTCTAAATTTGATGGAATAGAATTTGATGTGGATGCCAATAAAAATCCTATTATTAAAGAGTTTAGTGTTGCGGATTTTACCTGTGAAGTTAAGAGTATTCAAGATGTTAAAACGCATTTACTTGTAATAGCAGAAGTTATAGATGCTTCTAAAAATAGTGATGATGAAGTATTAACATATAGCTATTATCAAAAGTATTTAAAGGGAAGTACGCCTAAAAATGCCGTAAGTTATCAAGAAGAAAAAGCAGGATATACTTGTGAAATTTGTGGTTATACGTATGAGGGTGAGGAATTACCAGAAAACTTTGTATGCCCTGTATGTGGCGCACCAATAACGATGATGAAGAAAAATAACTAGGATTATTTGAAGTTGCTAATTAATTATGCTATAATAACAGAACTTTATTAAGTGGGTGAAATAATGTATAAGATAGGGGAGTTTTCCAAAATTGTCGATATGCCGGTAAGAACGGTAAGATATTATGATGAAGTCGATGTCTTAAAGCCAGAGTATGTGGATCAGTTTAGTGGCTATCGTTATTATACGGATAATAATGTCAGTGAGGCCGAATGGATTAAACTTTTGCGAAATACGGGTTTTTCCTTGGAAGAAATCGTTAATTGTAAAAGCCTCATTGATGTCGATATTATAAATGATAAGATTGATCAATTAAATGGTTTGATTGATGAAATCGAAGAAAAGAAACAGAGATTAGAGATTATTAGAGACGAAGTTGTACTAACTAATGGTGATGTAAAAACATTGAGAAAAGTACCAGATAATCTTTCTCGAGCAGCTTAAGGGAATCATGTAAGTGATTCTCTTTATTTGACAATAAATAAAAATATGCTATAATATGCGATACAAAAAAGGGGTGAATTTGTTTCATGAAAGGAACAAAAGTAAGTAGATTATCTACACAAAATGAAGGGGCATTAGAAGTTTTATATAATCAGACGTATCAAAAGATAATGGATTATATAAATCAAAAAGAGGACGTCGCAGAAGATAGCAAAACTATAAGCGCCTATAGTTTATATAGCATATTAAAAAGTTATTATGATGGCTTAGATATCGCCATGAGTACGGAATCTTCTGAATTAAAAGAATTAATAGAAAGCATAAATAACTATATTGCCAATGGCTATACAAAGGTTGTAAATATTAAGAAAAGCAATAAATTAGCAGGTGGAATAACTAAATTATTTGATAAGATCAAAGAAAGTAAACAAGTAGATGTCATGAATAAACGCTATCTAAATTTAAGATTTTATATTAGAAGAGATACAACAAGTGCCGTATTTGATGTATTAGACGAAAACAAATATAAAAAAGTTATTATTAACCGCGATGTATCTAGCCAAGAAATCTATTACGGTGAACATAGTATGGAAGACTATGAAGTTATTGATTTTGCTTATGATAAATTGATCAGTTTATTTGATATCATAGATTCTTATCGTAGTACTTTGCCAGAACAAATAGATGCCGATTTAGTTTTAGATGACTATGCTTGTAGACCGTATGAATATGCCAAATACTCAGCACCTATCGCATCAGATATCATTACAGGTGAAATATTCGTAAATAGTAATGGTTATGTCGATTTTGCTATTGATTTAACGAGAGAAAATAATAGATATCATTACATAGATAGTTATTCAAAAAGTTTAAAGGAATTGATTAGAGAAAAAAGTATTGATTTACTTAAAAAAATATCTATAGACGTTGAAAGTCTGCAAGAACCAATAAGGGGAGTAGTTAAAGAAAGCATTGCTAATAACCGCAACTACAAAAAGCATATTGGATAAAACAATGAGAAATCATTGTTTTTAATTGCTAATTAGTAGTATAATAGAATTCAAACAGTGAGGTATACTATGGATATTTTATGTAATTTATTAAATTCAATTATGAGCTTCGAAGTTTTAAAAGTGAAAGAACCAAACAAGAGAATAAAGAGAATAGATGTAATCGCTTATGCTTTAAACTTAGTCGATTATATGAGTGAATCAATAGATGCATTAGATAGAGAATTCCTTTTTATGGGAAAGTTTGCCATAGATTATTTGCTTAATAACCCCTTATTAGAATTAAGTAATGAAACTAGTGAAGATAAAAAACAATGCAATATTAAAATGCAGGAACTAAAAGAAAAAAATCAACAAATTAGATATGAAGCGAAAATTAATAACTTCGAAGAATTTATAAAATATCTTTACTTTCCTTTAGTTTTAACAGATAAATTTGCTTTAGAAGTATTATCGAGAAAAGATTGTTACGAAAATTCTGATGATTTATATCGCATGATGCAGTTAGCTGTCGCAAGACCTAATGATCGTTTACTTAGACATTATAATCGCCATTATAAGGCTATAAAACTTGAATATATAAAGATGATAGCCAGCATCATAAGTCAAGAAATAGATAAATATGATATTGAGTTAAATGAAGCCGATAGACAATTATTACAGTTGTGCAAGATGATAAATAACTATTTACAGATGAATAAAGATAGTTCTTATTATGATACAGCCAAGTGCTATTTAACCAACTCCATGGGAGTAATGCTTAAAAAATGCGATAAAAGTAATGAATAACATGATAAAACATCATGTTATTTTACATTTTAATTGACGATTATATTTTCTAAATGCCATCATTTAGAGTATAATAAAGTTAAGGTGGTTATTATGGCAAAACGTAAGAAAAAGAAGAATTCTAACGATAAAAGTTTAAAATTTTCCGTCGAAATTACTGGACTTATTTTTATCTTGCTGGGAATTATTGGTTTGGGAGTATTTGGCTTTGTTGGAGATTTCATTAAAAAATTTTGTATATTCTTATTTGGCTCATATTTTAATGTGTTAATTGCTATGATTTTAGTTTTGGGCATATATATGTTATTTAAGAGAAAATTGCCGGAATTTTTTTCGGGAAGGTTAGTAGGTTTTTATCTTCTTTTATTTTCGGGATTAAGTTTAGCGCACATGAATTACGTCGATACAAGTATCGGAATTGGCGAATCTCTATCGAATTCTTGTGAAGTATTTCTTTCTGTAATATCTGAACAATATGTTGGCTTAAATCAAACAGGCGGGGGAATTATTGGACTTGTAGGTAGTTGGTGTTTTGTTTCACTTGTTGATAAAGTTGGATCATTCATTGTCTTTGGCGTCATTATTTTATTTGGTCTTATTTTATTATTCAATATCTCATTTACCGATATTTTAGACAAGATACAGGCATTAATAGAAAAACAAAAGAATAAACCTAAAAAAGAGAAAAAAGAGCGAACTACTAGATATAATGCCGAAGAAGATGATTATGATGATGAAGAAGAGGACAATAAGGTTGTCATTCGTTCGGTTGAAGAGTTGAAAAAATATCATACACAGGAAGAGGACGACGAAGAAGAGCAATCAGAAATTCGCATAATTAAACCGGTTCAGGCAACACCTGTCCAAGACGTTCCTATAATAAATGTTAATTCCAATTATCGTCTACCAAATTTAGATGAAGTTCTAGATCCGCTTAAAAAGAACAAAAAGCAAAACAATGATGATTTTATTCGTCATACGACTGTAGCACTTCAAAATGTATTGGCTGATTTCCAAATTACAGGTAAAGTAGTTGCCGTTCATGAGGGACCGACAGTTACGCAATTTGAAGTAGCCATAAAAAATGGTACAAAGGTAAGTAAAATTACTGGTATTTCTAAGGAAATTGCACTATCACTTGCCGCTAGAGATGTTCGTATAGAAGCTCCTATACCAGGAAAGACAACCGTAGGTATTGAAATACCAAATAAGGTCACTATGGGCGTTCCAATTAGAGAAGTTTTAGAGACCAAATTAAAAGATATGGCTTCGATGAAATTGCCAGTATCATTAGGTAAAGATATAAATGGTAATCTTTGTGTAACTGATTTAGCTAAGACACCACATTTGCTTGTTGCTGGTTCTACCGGATCAGGTAAGTCTGTCTGTGTCAATTCATTTATCAACAGTTTACTTATTACCAAAAGACCTGATGAAGTAAAACTCGTCCTTGTTGACCCAAAGAAGGTTGAGTTATCTAATTACAATGGCGTACCACATCTTTTATGTCCTGTTGTAACTGATCCCAAAAAAGCCAGTATCGCCTTACAAAATATTGTAAGAGAGATGGAGAAAAGATATGATCAATTTGCCGATGAAAAGGTTAAAAATATTACCGGCTATAATGATAAACTTAGTGCTTTAAAGAAAAAAAATCCTGAAGATGATACGATAAAACTAATGCCTTACATATTAGTTATAATCGATGAGTTAGCCGATTTGATGTTGGTTGCTTCTAAGGAAGTTGAAGACTCTATAATGCGTATAACGCAGATGGCTCGTGCTGCTGGTATTCACTTAATTGTTGCCACACAAAGACCTTCAACAGACGTTATAACAGGTGTCGTTAAGGCCAATATTCCATCACGTGTGTCATTTGCCGTTGCCAGTCAAATAGATTCAAGGACAATTCTCGATGCTGGAGGAGCTGAAAAATTACTCGGCAAAGGAGATATGCTATTTAAGCCCATGGGTGAAAACTTCCCAACACGTATTCAAGGTAACTTTATAAGTGACGAGGAGATTGAAAGAGTAATTGCCTATGTATCTAAAGAACAAGTTGCGCAATATGACGATTCAATAACGAGAATGGATAGTACGGGAGATTCCAGCAACCACGATGGATCTACTGGTCACAATACGGATGATGATGATCCACTATATAATGAAATAGTTGATTTCTGTATTGAGTCTGGCAAAGTTTCAGCATCTCTTTTACAAAGACGCTTTAGACTTGGATACAATCGTGCAGCGCGCATCGTTGATTTATTAGAAGAAAGGGGTATTATTGGTCCAGCAAATGGTTCCAAACCTCGTGAAGTTTTAGTAAAAATCGAACAAGGAACTTTGAACGAAGAGGAAGAATAATTCCTCTTTTTTATTGTAATAAAAAGGAATAAATGTTATTATAATGTTAATTTAATTAAGAAAGAGGTATATAAATATGAGTGCAATGGATCCAATGTATGGTATTCCAGCAGTAATAAGATATGGAATATCCCTATTTAATTGCTGGGAGAGTAAGGAACTTGTCGAAGCAGGGCTTCAAGATTATCGTGAACGCTTGAATGTATATGGGGATGAATTGATGCCAGAGTATGTTGCTAAGAATATGGAATATATAGATAACCTAGAAGCATATATTCAAGAGATAATGGCAAAATTAAGAGAGATGGGCTATGAAGTATCTGATGATTTTATTCTAGATTTAGAAGATTTAGGAATTGTCTTAGATGAGAGCAAAACAAGACTACACAAAGTTATTGGAGATATTCCCAAAACGGAAAAAAAGGAACCAAAGTTTTCTTCTGTTCAAAGATTTTCTCGTCATGTTTTTGCAGACTATAATAAAAAATTCTCCAGTCAAATAGAGTTAATGTTAGTAGCTCAATATGTAATTGACATTGCTAAGGAGGAATTGAAAAAATATATGCCAGAGCAATCAAACAGTGGAGATGCCAGAGCCTTAAGTAAAACTCCTAAAAATATCGATTAAAAACGATATTTTTTTGTTTAGTTGACAGAAAATTGGCGAAAAAAAATTTCATAGCCATAAATAAGATGTATAATTAATGTTGTCATAAGAAGGAGATTAAAAGATGCTTTTAGATTTATTATTGTTAATTGTTGGTTTTATATTACTTATTAAGGGTGCAGATATTTTTGTCGATGGTTCATCATCTGTTGCCACTAATTTTAAAGTTTCGAAGATGTTAATTGGATTGACAATAGTGGCATTTGGAACTTCTGCGCCAGAATTTGCCGTATCCGTTAAGTCTTTACTATCGGGAAATGGCGATATCGTTTTGGGTAACGTCATTGGTAGTAATATATTAAATATTTTGCTCATCTTGGGAGTTGCATCGTTAGTTCACACCTTGAAGGTCAAGGATAATACTGTTAAGAAAGAAATACCAATAACTATTTTATTCTCTTTAGTTTTTACAGTTTTATTGACGAGAAGCGATGGAATCATTTTAATTCTCTTTTTCTCCATCTTTATCTATTATCTATTTACAATAATGAAAAATAAGACTGATGACGACGACGATGCTAAAAAAATGAGCTTATTTAAATCCTTTATATATGTAATAGTAGGTATTTTAGGAATTGTTTTTGGTAGTAATTTTGTCGTTGATTCAGCATCAAGTATAGCAAGCATTTTAGGAGTAAGTGAGAGAATGATTGGTTTAACAATAGTTGCCTTGGGAACCTCCTTGCCAGAATTAGTTACCTCAGTAGTGGCAACTAAGAGAGGGGAATATGATATCGCTATTGGTAATGTCGTTGGAAGTAATATATTCAATATTGGTATGGTTATTGGCTTGCCAACTGCCTTGCTGGGTGGTATTGGTAGTGTTACTGTAAACTATATTGATTTAGTCGTCATGATTGTTGCTGCCATCATGCTATTTGCCTTCTCGTACAAAAAACATACTTTGACAAAAAAAGCTGGAATAGCCTTTTTAATATTATTTGTCGTTTATTATAGCTATGTAATTTTGGGTTAGTATAAGAAATAAATAATTGCACATAATTATACTATGGAAATATATATACTCAAGGTATATATTTCCATATGTTTGGAAGTATCTCATCGATTTAATGATGGGGTACTTTTTTGTTATTTGAAAAAAAATTATTCATATGTTATAATATGCAACAATTTTTAAGGGGGAAAAGATATGAAGGTATTAGAGGATAGATATCGAATAGAAAAGGAAAATTTAAACATAAACAATAAAAGATTTATATCAATATCTGATTTACACTATGGAACTTTGCAACAGTTGTTTTATAAAGGCTACATGAAAAAATTTTTTGATTACCTTAAAATGGAGAATAAAAATAAAAAAGTAGATGCCATTTTAATTCCTGGTGATTTATTATTCTGGTTATCAAACTATAAGGATAAAAAATTTGTTTCAGCTTTAAAAAGAGATTTAGAAGATTTATCTTATTCGTTATCGGCACCAATATGTATCTCCTATGGAAATCACGATTTGCCATTTAATGAAGAAAAGCTAACTGATGCTGAGAAAAAAGAATGGGATTTAGCGCAGTATATTGAGAACAAAAGTGATGGAATCTTTGTTTTAAATAATGAGCAAAGAAGATTTTATGATGTCGTTGTTACCGGATTTTCTCCAAGCCGCAGTGCTTATGAAACTACGGCTATGCCTGGAAAAGCCTTAGATATGGCCAAAAAAGTTTTTGATAATTGTCATTTTCAATTTAGTAAAGATGATGTTAATGTATTAATGTCCCATGAAAATAAATTTTTTACGTATGAACAAATCGCTAAATATTATGGTGATTTATATGAATATTTAACTTTTATTATTGGCGGGCACCTTCACGATGGCTATATGCCTTTATGGCTTCAAGATATCTTGAAAGAACAAATTAAAGATTATGGAATATGGGAAAAAATTCCCATGACTATTGATATGTGTCGTGGGGCTTTCAAAGTTAGTTCTTCAAAAACTAGCAATGTTATTTTGCCAAAAAAAGAAGACTATTTAGATATATCTTTAAATAGTGATGAATCTGCAAGTATAGTCAATAGGGGAGTAGCTAAATATTCTTGGTTTATTCCCGCAACTCCAAGTGTAACAAGCATAGAAGTTCAATCAAATAAGATAAAATCTTTACATTAGAAATTAAACCTCATTAGGAACTACTTCATCTCCTGTAAGTTCAACATATAAAAGAATAAGTCCAGCTATTAATATTAAAGTACTTGCTATTAAACTTAGCAAGTCTTCTTTTTTATTATTCTTTTTATATCTATTATAGGTTAAATTAATAAAATAAAGATAGATAAAAAGAGCAATTATTAAAATTACGATGTTAATAGTCTTATATTTTCTTTTATTTTTATTATTTTTCATTTTAATATCTTCTATTTCAAGATTATTGGCTTTTATACCTGCTATAGCAAAGAGAATATAGAGAATCCAAACAATATTTTCGTTTTTTAAAGTGGTTATTCGTTCATCGTTCATACTTAATAATATGATTTATTTTCCTAAATTTGAAAAAATATATTTTATGTGGTATTATAGACGACCAAAAGAGGGGGATATTATGTCAGCAATTACGGAACAAATAATAGAAAGTTATGGAATGTTAAAAGATTATTTAGATTCTATCGTTATCGGCGAAGAAAATGCAAAGGATGTCTTAATTGCATCTTTATTGTGTGATACAAATAGTCATATATTACTTTTGGGGCAACCAGGTACCTGTAAATCAACGATTTCTAATAATTTAGCTCAAAACTTTACTTCTAAAAAGATTTTTATTACATCTGATTTACTACCTAGTGATATTTTAGAGGCTTTAAAGTCAAAAGAAGATTTACAAGACCTTCAATTAGAAGAGTTAAACCGTGCTAGTGGAAAAGTTCAATCATCTCTTATTGAAACACTAGGAGATAATAAAATAAATGGTATGACCGATGATCCAGAAACTCCAGGATTTTATGTAATGGCTACACAAAATGATTCAGAAATATCTGGTATTTTTGATGTTCCTATGGCTATATACGACCGTTTTGATGTCAATATTACTCTTGGTAATTTAACGGAAGAAGAATTAGAACAAGTTTTATTTGAATATAGAGTTAAAATTCAAAAAGCCAAATTTGATTTGAATAAATGTGTTAATACTACAAGTAAAATAATAGATGACTTTGTCTTTACCAAAGAAGATCGAAGAGTATTTATGGATTCTAGAAAAGAAATTGATACATATTTGTATTTAAATAGAACGAAGTTATTTGGCAGTTCAAATATTCGTGGACATTTTTTTGCCATAAGAATGGCCACATTTCACGCCTTAGCTCATGGAAGAGATTGGATAATGCCTGATGATATCGCTGATTATGTAAGTAATATCTATCTCCATAGAATAAATCAAACTATTGTAAAAATGAATGATGAAAAAGCCCTAAATGCGATGAATGAAATTGAAAATAATATTTTATCTAAAGTAAAGAGAAAAGAAAAATAGTGGAGTATTTATGGACACTGAAAAAATAATAAGAAAGAAGTTAAAATTGATAAAGAAAAAAGGGGATTTGTATGATGTAATTTCCAATAAGAAAAATGCTACTCCAGAAACCCTTATAAGAAAATTAGTTAAAGCACATACGCTTGTATTTTCAAGACTGCTTTATCTTTTTTTGGTGTCTACAAGAAGACTAAAAAATTCTTTTTCTCCTGTAAATAAAATAAAAAAAGCCCAAGATACAATTCGTGAATATGTGGGGTTGCCAATAGATATAATTAAAACAAAAGATATTTTAACGAGAAATAAGGATAAAAAACTAGGTGTTCTTTATGGCAATTATAATGCCAATCTTGATGAATATGATTTTAGACCACAAGTTGAGGATTTAGAGGATGATTTAAAGACGATATATGCTTTTTGCTCTAAGTATAACATCGATGAAATTTTCATATCAGAATTTTTTCTAAATCGCTATTTAAGTAAGGAATTTTTGGCGGAATATGAGCAATTATATCAATCTAAAATATTAGACCATCGCGATATCGATGTTCCTTCTTATTTATATATTAAAACGGATGTTAAAGGGTTAAAGAATATAATATTTAAATTAGATGAAAATAAATACGATAACGAATATATTTATTCTTTTAAAGATAAAATAAAAGATCAATTGATCAAAGATGCCATCGATACTTTCACATATGATAACGATGCTGAAAAATTGTTGCTAGTTTTAAAATCGCGATTAAACTCGTATATTAATGATAATGGTTTAACTAAGGATCGAGTATATGGAAAAATTTACGAATCCTACGAGTTAGGTGGACCATATTTGAAAAAGACTGTTTTGGACAAAATGGGAAATCAAATAAGCAATAGTATATTAAGTCTATATAGCTATTTGGAAGTATCAAACTTCAAAGAACTCGAGAAAAAAGCTAATATTTTAAGCGACAATCAAGAAATAAATTTAATGACTCTTTTATACCTTCATCTATTGGGAGAAGAGAAAGAAGAGGAAATGGAAGCATACTCTATTACTTCCTTATATGATTATATTTATGAAGAGTACGAAAATGCTAAGATAAATAAAAAGATTCCTTGGATAAGGAATAAGCTTCAAAAAGTAGAGGATGAAATTCCTCAGTTAGTCTTGAGCTTTTTTTCCGTCATGTTATCTTTCATTTTGACTTCTTTAGCTAAATTTATTCCTAATCACTTGCCGATAAGTGTTCCTTGGTTAGATCATTATAACAACTTTTTTGATGGCATTGAATCCGCCTTTGATGATTCTTATAAGCTTGAAAAAAACCTCTTCAATCGTTTTAGGCAAACAGTGGAAAAATATTTGCCTAATGATATGAAAGAAGAATTTCTTAATTATGCTCAAGGCGAGATGGAGTTGGAAGATTCTAGTCCTAAAAAAGTAGCAGAAGTTGAATGGATTGGCGATCAAGAGATGCCTGTATATTTTGCTTCATCATATGCTGAACGCGCTCGTTTTTATAATGGAAAGTTAAATTTTGATATGAAAAACACTTTTGCAAGTTTTTATAATTTATCCAATTGTCGTCCATTATTTTTAATTAAAATGCCTCTATCCAAAGAGGATTTTGCCGACATTGATGACGAGTCTTTTTTCCATCTGCCACTAGGCTTATATCCCATTGGCGATGATTATGCTTTAACCCAAATAATTATTCAAGACGAATCCGACGAAAACAAAAGTATAAAGATTGATGAACAGTGGTATGATCTTAATTTATGGGATTTAACTAGTGAAGAAAAAGAAATATTTAAATCTATGGAAAAACCAATGGTTTACTATATCTATGGTTTAAAGGAAAACTGCTCACAATTGTCTTTTGAGGATAGGTGTTATACAGAATTAGATGAAGAAGAGGTAAAAGAAGCAATTTTAAGCGGGCTCAATCTTGAATCATCGGCCTCATCCGAAGATATAAACATGAGTATAGCTTCTAAAGAATACACAAAACATCCAATATATGCTCCAACATCAGAAACAGAGGAATTGGAATATTATGAGGAAATCGCGTCTTTAGACAGCATTGACATAAATCTCGCTGCCGTTTTAACGACGATGGGCAATGATGGCTTTGTCTATACCGTTGGCTATAAAAATTCTAACGAAGATAATTGCATATCTACTAATGAAGCCTATGTATGGGCAATGAACGAAGATGGTGAAGTAATTGACTTTTTATCCTATTTTGCCGAGGAAGGAAATGGCGGATTAGCCAATAATGATTCTAATACTCCTGAGGAATGGGCCAATAATGAAGAAAATGCTTCTAATAATATATCTCAAAAATCAGAAGAACAAGAAAATGCTTCAGAAGCATCAAAAGACTCCGAGAATTCAGAGGAATCAAAAGAAAAAGAAGAAACAAATGACATAGAAGACATAGAAGACACAGAAGGCACCAAAAAGGATAATGTTACCATAAAAGAAATATTAAATAAAATACGCGTGTGGGCATTAGAGCATCATATATCTTACTATCTTGCGGCCATTTTAGCTGTTTTAATTATCAATCGTATTTTTGGTCGCAAAATCAAGTTAAAATTAAAATTCAATAAAACATATAAAATTTTCAATGATGATAATTTAGCACAGACATATGCCGATTTATTAAAATTTATCTATGGAGAAGAAAGCGTGCCAATTAAGCGTTCGAAAAGTGCTATGCTCGACTTAATATGTAGAGAATTTCAATCTTTCAGTGAGGAAGATATTCAGGATTTATTAGTTAAAATTAAGCCCGAGATTAAAGAAAGTGAAGATCCTAATTCTTTGAAAAAAGTAGAAGAATTACTCGGTACAATTCCCTTCGCTAAAGAAAGAAAAGAAGAACTTAAGAAGAAATTAACTCTAAAAAAGTAAGTTTTAATTACCATGCTAGTCTAGTTCAATATGCCGCGATTTGACAAATGAATATCAAATGTGGTAAACTAAACGTCACATATGGAGATATCATTTACTCTAAATTGACAATAAGGTCTTGTAAGTGATATAATTAGTATGTAATTAAGGAATAAGGGGGACATTTTATGAAGGGATTTATTCTTGATTATATTAATGAAAATGAATTTCGTAAGTTAGAACGTGCACTCAAGAAATATAACATGTTAGCGTTCAAAAAGCTTAATTTTGAATATTATCCATCATTACGTAATGGTGAGTTTGTTGGTGAATTGATGTCATCTGACCAAAAGAAAAAAACCGAAACTTATGAACTTAAATTACCAAGCGATCATTTATTTACGCAAGTACATGGAGAGGTAAAATTGAGATACATTGTCTATAAAGAGCAAAATATCGTTATGTTAGATACTATAATGCCAACAGATATTTTACTTGAGGGACATGTTGCCGAACTATCGACATATAAAGGCGTTATGATTTCTAAAGCCAACGCTGATAAAGAAAAATTTATGATTAATTTATTCTCAGCAATGGATGATAAATAATAATTGAATTCTCACAGTAATGTGAGTTTTTTTCTTGGTAACAGAAATGTATATGTTATAATATATTATTGAAATGGTGGATATGTTATGACCGAGATAAATGAGGAGGAAAATTTACTTGTCACATCTGATGTCTCCGACGAAGAATTAGAATTTAAAGAACAATTAGATCCCATGGACGAAGAAAATCTTAGTGAAGTTCCAATCGAAGAAGTTACAGATGATGATATAAGTGACGAAAAACTATTAGAAGGTATGGAAGACAATACTATTCTTTTAGATGCCGTCAAACAATATCTTATATCTATTGGAAAATATCGTATGCTTTCAGGTTCTGAGCAGCTAGCACTTGCTAGAAGATATCGCAATGGTGATATGGAGGCTAGGCAGACTTTAATTGTTCATAATTTACGTCTAGTCGTCGTCGTTGCCAAAAAATTACTTAGATATGCTCGAAGATTAGAACTTTTAGATTTGATTCAATGATTTATTTAATCCTGATTATAATTTTTACTTTTCGACATATGCTTATCGTGCCATATATACCCATATTCAAAGAGCTATAAATGAAAAAGATAGCATCATGCATACGCCTGAATGGGCGCGTATTACTTATCACAAATATAAAGAATTTAGAAAAGAATATCTGCTTGAACATGGAGAAGAGCCACCAAAGGAAGTTGTAAAAAAGAAATATAATATCGATGATAAGACATATCGTGCTTTAGTTAACTTTGAACAAAATGTCTTAAATCCTCGGAGCTTAGATGAAAAAATGGATGATAGTGATAAAGAATCTGATTCCTTAGAAAATTTTATTCCCGATACAGAAAAGGGTTATGATCATCTAAATGATGAACTTGATAAGCGTATATATATGCACAAACTTAAAGAATCCTTAGCTCCTATTGAGTATTATATTGTTTATTATAGATTGCTATCGGAAGAACCCAAAACACTAGAACAATTAGGCGATGAGTTAGGAGTCACACGTGAACGTATTCGTCAATTGGGAAATAAATATATCAATAAGGCTAAATCTATACTAAAATCTACTAGGTCAAGAAAAGATTACCTATCTATTAGTCAAGTAATGCACGAAAATTTTATACCTCCCACTGTCGAGGAAGTCATTATCCTAGCTGAGTTAAAAGAAAAGTTAGATGAAGATGATTACTATATCTTTTATCACACTTGGTACAAGAAACATAAAGTTAGTCTTGTTGCCGAAAAAATGGCCTTAAGTGAAAAAGAGATAAGAGAACGCATAAACTATATAATTTGTACATACCCAACCTTGATTACGGATAGAGAGTATGCTAAAAATATCTTTTTGGATTCTGTTAAGAGTAAGGGTTCCTCTAAAGTTTATAATCAAATAATTGATCTTGAGCCAAATTTTAATCCCGTAGAAGAAACTTCAAAGATTGTTAGAAAGATGACTTATAAACAGGCTCGTCAAATGGTTGGAAGTCTTTATGATGCAAAATTTAGTGAGCGAGATAGAAAGCTATTTGATCAATATTTTGATCAATCAATAAAAACAATTCATCCAAGTGTAATAGAAAGAACTAGTGTCAAGATTAATGCCATTAATTCTCACTATCAGGATTCTCCCTACATAGATAAGAAAAAACTATATAAAATTATGCTAGATAATCAAGAAAAATATACAGATAGAATAATTGATTATTTAAAAAAGACTTATTTTAAAGAGGAATCAGGATATAATGGTCCCCGCCCATAGGCGAAAAAATAACAATTTCCTATTATCTTAATCTCTTTGAAAGACTATATTATGATTTAGATGAGTATTCGACTTATTTAATTCCTAAAGAAGATGTCGAAAAAATTATATGGGGTACTAAATACCGCTTTACCGAAGAAGAAAAGCAAATAATGACATTAAAGTATGGATTAAATGGAACGAGCGAACACACATTAGTGGAGATGGCTAAAATATACAATCTCGATTATGTTACTATGCATGATAAATATCATAAAATAAATTATAAAGTAATCGATATATATGTAGGTCGTCATGTCATGAATAATTATTCTAATCCCCTAAGATACCGCAAGTATATTGAAGATAATCGTTACTTGATGACGAGCGAAACTAGGGATGCTGCACGATTATATTTCATCGAAGGTAAGACGTATAAAGAAATTGTCGATATCATGGGAATAAGAGATACCACTCGCGTTTCCAATATTTTAACTGAAGCTGCAAGAAAAATGGATTTTTGGGAATATGGCATGGTTGACTTTCCGGTCTATGAACCCGAGTTAGTAGATAATGTCTTTTCTACATATCATTTTTCTCTACTAGAAGAAAAGGCAATCCGCCTTCGAACTGATGAGGGACTTATGCCTGATGATGTAAAATATCTATTAAGTAGTGATGACATAAAAAATCTATTTGGTAATGAGGCAGAGGATCTGGATATTAGCTATTTAATGCAAAGTTTTACGAATAAATATGTAAATTTAAATGGCCGCAAAAAAATAACTATAAAGGATATAAGATATCAAGTAATTTGTCCAATATGTGACTCCATTTTAAGCGATGATGAAAGAAAAATAACATCTTACATATACGGGATAAAATGTGCCTACAATCCCTATGGAGAAAAAAAGAATACTAAAGAGATCTCTAAACTTATGGGATTTACGTCAGATGAGATACATAATAAGATTTCTCAAATCAATTACTCACTATGTGCTCATCAAGTTGGTCTTGCCAATGCTCCTTTTTCGGAGCTTACTAGAGATGAGACAAGAGAGATATTAAAAGATCCACATGTTCCTATAAGTGATTACGAAAGAGAACTATTAACTTCCATCAAGGGATTAAATGGCAAATATTGGACACTCTCAGAACTTCAAAAAAAATATAAAGTGAATGGAAAGGGCTCTATAGCCAGAAGGATAAATCGCGCCATCCTTACAATTAGAAAGTACCAAGCCGGTGAGATTGATAAAAAAATTATTTATGAAATAGACATTAAACCTATTTTAAAATACTTTGGCGAATACCATCGAAATATCATCATCATGCGCTATCGCGATAATATGTTAGTTAAGGATATGGGCAAAAAGTTAGGATTAAGTAAAAATGTCATGGATTCATACTTTGGCAAAATAGAGAGAAAAGTATTATATCTTCTAAAAAATCCTAAGGCTAAAAAATTTGATTATGACTATGCTCGAGAGGTTATTCATAATCCTGACTTGCCATTTTATGGCGATTTTGATGTGGCTTATAAATATTATCTTAGGATGAGTGGGGAAGATGGTATGCGTCCAGGAGGAGCATCTACAATTGATGATGAAAAAATTCTAGATCAAAAGGGCAATGCCAGTACCCATTATTACTTACTTATGACAGCAATCCTCAAATATCGCGATGGAATACGCAAAGTTAAGAAATTAGATGTAGATGACTTAGAACAATTTTATCTAGCCAATAAAGATAAATATTCAGCAACCAATCAAAAAATATTTGAAACCACTATTCGCAATCTACGTAGAGTTTACCCCGTCTTTGGCAAGCAAAGTTATTCTTCCTTTGTTATTAGTGAATATATGAAAGCCAAAGGAATGAACACCTTCTCATTCGAATCAATGACTTCAGATGATGCTAAAAATTTCATAAGGGAAAATCCCTACAATCTTACCAAAGCAGATTTAGAGAGAGTAAGGAATTATTTTGGCATAACATCTCGCGAAATGATGTCTGGAAAAAATCAATTAAGACTTTTAAAACTTATTGATACACCAGCTCTTGATTATTATCAAAAACGGAAAAAAAGAGTCGAAGATCTAGTTGCAAAAGGGCGAAATGATGCTTTAAAATATAAGAATATTACTGAAGAAATTAGTTCACCAAATATCAATGCGTTTGATTTAGTTAAGTCCTTAAAAGAAATTGATAATGTCGATAATGGGGTATTAATAACATCTCCTATATTAGACTTGATTTATGCGCATATCCGAGCACATCATGATGTAATAGATGTTTTAACAATGGAAGAAATATACGCCTATGTATTCGCTCTCCAAAAGTTTGCGATGTCTAACAGTGCTCAAGAATTATATAACTTTTTCAGCAAACCGCTTTTTCCGGGAAGTGTTTTCGGTTTAAAAAACAAGAATCCTAAAGTATGGGCATTTTTCGATAGTATATTACAAAATCGCAAAAATGCGGAGGCTTTTAGACTAAAATATAATAAGCGCGACTCTGCAGCAATATCTCCTCAATACCAAAATTATAAATTTAAAGAGTTTAAAAATAGAGTAAAAAAAGCTCAAATAGATTTTGTCGAGGAAATTCCCGATAAACTATATAGCATTATTAATATAGGCGATGAAATAATGCAAACCGATCCCGAAGTAGCTAAAGAAATCATTAGAGAATATAAAGACTATTTAATAAATGAAGGAAGTTTAATTGCATATTTTAAAGAAGATGCTGATATTCCTTCTATATTTGAAGGAGAACAATATAAAGTTATCGATGTTCGCACGCCAAGAACAAGAGTTAACTGTGGTGGAAAAAACTTGCGTCAAGATAAAGTAGTTATCATGCAAAAGAAAAAGATATAATTTGACAAATAATAGATAATCTTATATAATACCTCTCAATTAAAGAGGGGTTTTTATTATGGGATATAAGGATATATATGATACATATCAAGAAAAGTATGAGAAAACTAATCGTTTTTAATTTTGGGAATTTTTAGAGGCTTTTAAGAGAGAAACGGGTGTTGATATTTCGACCCTTGCACGTGCTTATGATATCGATACGCAAGATGCAGCAAAGGAATTTTGTTTTCTAAAGTGGTGCTTATTTAATTATAACCATAAACCTCTTTCATACTTTTATGAATTACTAGAAGACTTCGGATATGATATGTTTTCCGAAATTATTGATACGATGAGTTTAATAGGTAAAGATACAAAGGTAATGATTGATCCTGATGTTGTTAATTATGCCAAGATTAGTCCTTACATTAATCGTATAACCGTTGATAATAGAAAAAATGGTTTGGTAACTATCCATAGTGATGAACTAGGGGACTATTCCTTTTATCCATCAAGAGTCTATTTGAGTAATAATACTGGAGCTTTAAAATTAGTCAACGAATATGAAACAGCACAATTTTGTCATCAAATGTCTTGGGAAATGATGAATCATTTTGACAAGTGTGAGTTAGTAACATCTTTACTTCCCTCATATTTTGAAGGAACACATTATCATACGGTATTGAAAAATAGTGAAGGTTTGGTCGTTGATGCAGCTTTGGAAGCTGTCTATACGGAAGAAACTCGTGATATTTTATTTAAGGCAGAAGATATATGTTTAACACCAAAGGAAGATTTAAATGCAAAGTTAAAGTTAGCTATTGAAGCTGAAGACGAAGAAAGTAAAAAAATTGACTTTCCCAATGCCATGTTACTTACTTTACATGAACAATCTAAGGTATTGAGATAATGAAATACAAGAAAGTACAAGTAATTAAATATAATAATAAAATATTTCAAGTATTGTTACGTGAAGATCAAAAATTTGCCTTTTTACAAATAATAGAAAAAGATAAATATGCCTATCCAACTGCTCAGGAATTTTTACATTTAAGCAGTGTGATGAGTAAGAATAGAATTAAATTTTAAAGGAGAGAGCTAATATGAGATTAGAGGAATTTATAGATACGATTATTGATATTGCCGAAGAATTAACAAAAGAATCTATTGATTATGAAAAAATTTCTGTATTATATAATCTTTTAAATAAGTTAGTAGAAAAATATCGTGAAAAAACTAAAAGTGCTTCTAATGACGAACTAGATCATGCCAACTTTAGATTAACCTTTGAAATGGAAATATTAAAAAGTGATGAGACAAAAGAGGTCTTAGATACTTTTTATGATATTACGCAGAAGGAACAAAAGAATAGAACAGGTACTATTGCTCCTAATCCAAAAATTTCCTTTGAAAAAAAGGTGTTGATATAAACAATTAATATAAAATTAATTGTTTTTTTATGCGATATTTTAGTATAATAAGTTAGTGGTGAATTTATGAAAAAGAAAAATAAACGCTTACTTATTCTGTATACCAATTATGGAACAGGGCATTATAAAGCAGCTTTGTCCCTTCAAAAATATCTTGAATCTCATTATTCAGATATTGCTGTTCAACTAATGGATCCTCTTTCTTTAGGCAGACCCCTTATTAATAAAGTTTTTGCCAGTGTTGGTAAAATAATGGCGACCAAGTTTAGGAGACTAAGGGGATGTATTTACCAAAGAAAGATGTATCGTAATTATTTTAAAAAATCCTGGTTTTATGATTTCTGTATAAAATTATTTTTTACGAATAGAGTAAAAAGAGCAATACTAGAATATAATCCCGATATAATTATATCTACTCAAGTGGGTCCTACTGGAATAATTGCCAAAAACAAAAAAATTTTTAAGGCTAAATTAATATCCGTTTTAACAGATTATGGAATCCATAGAATGTTCACAGTAGCTCATGAATTTGTCGATCAGTTTTGGATACCAACAGAAGATTTAAAAAGAGAAATGATCAAATTAGGTATAGATAAAAGAAAAATCATGGTAACAGGTATACCTGTCGAAGACAAGTTTTTAGTGCCAAAAGAAATATCTCACAAGGATTACCTGAAAAAACTTGAATTACCTGAAGATAAACCTGTATTTTTATTTGTCTGTGGAGGAGGTAATGGCTATGCCAATGCCTTAGAGTATTTTGATATGCTCTTGAATATGAGTTATGACTTTTCCTATATCTTTGTTGCTGGCAAGAATAAGCGACTTTATAAAAAAGCCCAAAGATTAGGAGATATAAGTGGAAAATTTGGCGTTACTCTTGGATATTTCGAGAATATGGATATGCTATTAAGAATATGCACCTTAGTTTTAGGTAAACCAGGAGGTTTAATAACTAGTGAGGCTTTAAGTATGGGAAAACCTTTTATTGCCTTAAATCCTATTCCCGGACAAGAGATACTCAATGGTAAATTTATAGCTGATAATGATTTTGGCTACTTGATAAATAATAAAGATGATTTTAAAAAATTTATTGCTGAAATAGAAAAAAATGATACAATTCTCCTTAAGAAGCAAGAGAATATAAGAAAAAAATTTAAAATTTTTACTTTTCCCGATATGGAAGACATTTAAAAACAACTAATATTAGTTGTTTTCTTTTGGTGGTTTAATAGTTAAAGTAACAGGAGAAGAACCTGTAGTTTTATTTTCAAGACGCTTGGCAATAGTAGCATTTAATGCTTCTTCCCGAGCTTGTAATTCTATTTCATTATATCTAATATAATTCTTTAAATTATGATTGGCAGGAAGGGAAATACCTCTTGGTTTTGCCCATTCTTCTATAGCTGGGAATGCCTGATTCTCTAAATAGTACCAGTGCCCATCTCTTTCATTAAGCATAAAATCCATTCCACACATAACACCATACTCTTGATTACAATTTAACATGATATTTCTAACGACATCTAAAACTTCCTCTGGCAATTTTAAATTATCCATATCAAACCCATGAGCAATCAATATTTCTTGTTTATCACTGGAATACTTTGGTTGACTTAGACCTATTTCTAAACCTCATGAATAATAGTTAAACATTTTCGTCGTATTTAAATAATATTTGGATCCAGGATCTAAGAAGATACTCTCAAAAAAGGCATTTAATTTACTTTTTTCAAAATCCGTTTTAGCACACTTTAAATTAGCTCCCATAACTTCACCAGCACCATTAGCTAAGACACGCATATAAGTTGCATATCTCGTTGGTGTCTCGATGAATTGTTGGATTATACAGTTGTTGAAGGATTCCATGATCTCCTCATTATCTTTATTCTGCTCATAATAATGTTTTATAATAGCAACTTGCTCAGGAGTAGAAATTAAAAACTTATCTTTTCCACCATTTTGTAATTCATTTTTAAATACAGCAGGAAGAAAGGGGTTTTTAAAATATTCTCTCACCTTAACAGAGTGGGGAAAATGGAAATTTTCACCAGCAGAACTAGCAGTCTTTTCAAATAAAGCATCTTTAACTTCTTCAAGTGACTGTGGATCTTTTATTAGGGCTTCACAATTCATAATTAAACAGATTGTTTCATCATCAATTTGGTCACGTTCAGTTATAATGGTATGTCCAGCATTTTTTAACTTTTCGAAAAATGAAGCCCGCATTTTATGTAGACCATTTTTAACAGCTATCTTATCAAATTGATTAGGAATAGTGAATACACAGGTATTTCCTGTAATCCATTCTTTTTCAACAAATATTTTCATAAAATAACACTTCCTTAAATTTGTTTTTTAGTATAACATAAAGTAGATTTATTTCAAGAATAAATACAATATTTATAAATAAAAAAATCAATCATATGATTGATTAATTATTAAAATGGTGCAGGTAACAGGACTTGAACCTGCACGGATCACTCCACTAGATCCTAAGTCTAGCGCGTCTGCCAATTCCGCCATACCTGCAAATAAAAAATGGTGGATCTTGTAGGACTCGAACCTACGACCGCCCGGTTATGAGCCGGATGCTCTAACCAACTGAGCTAAAGATCCATTTTTCTCATCGCTCTATAAATATAACACAAATTTTCGATGAGTGCAATAATAATTTATCAATTTATTGATTTATGCTATTATATTGCCGTGGAGGTAAATTTATGCTTGAAAATATTTTAAAGAATAAGAGTATCTTTATCTTTGATTTAGATGGTACATTAATAGATTCTGTGGGAATATGGAACAAGATAGATCAAAAATTAATTCAAGACTTGGGACATATTGTAGTTCCCGAAAATATCATCAATTTAGATCGTGATAGAATAATTGGTGCCTCCACATCTGGTTCTCCTTATGATGATTATGTATCCTATTTAAATGATAAATATAAAATGAACAAATCTATTGGTGAATTGGCCGATTATCGTGTTTATTTGATGAATGAAATATTAAAACATGAAGTAAGTGTAAGACCTTATGCTGTAGAATTAATCGAGTTATTGCGGGAACTAGGAATGACTTTAATTTTAGCTACGACAACCACAAGACGCAATTTAGCAACATATTGTAATGAAAATCCTGATACTCAAAGGCTCGATTTTGAGAATAATTTTTCTTTAATATTATCCATGGAAGATGTGACATTCTTTAAACCCAATCCCGAAATATTCAATAAGGTAGTTGAACTAATGCATATTGATAGGAAAAAGGTCATTATAATAGAAGATAGTATTGTCGGAATAAAAGCAGCTAATGCGGCCGGGATTGCTTCCATAGCTGTTGCCGAAAAGCACTCATCGAAATCGACAGATGAACTAAAAAAATGTGCAAATGTCTATATTGATTCACTAGGAGAAATATATGAAGTATTATCAAAAAATCTCGTAAAAAAGGCCAAAAAACCTGAAAAATAGATTATTTTACCAAAAAAAGGCAAAAAAATTTGCTTTTTTTTAATTTATGTGTTAATATAAGCGACATCTTAAAGGGGGAAAGAGGTATTTATGAAAACAACAAGAAAAATATTTACATTAATTTTAATTTTAGCAGTAATGCTATGTGGAGGTATTAGTTTTGCACAAGCAGCAACTAGTCTTCCCGATTCAGTTGTAACGGATCCAGAAAGAGAAGTTGAATATATAAAGAACTTCCCAGTCATCGTTAAATCAGCTGGAAACGGTAGATATTATATCTACTGTATGAACTTAAGCGCTACTTATGGTGGTGGAATTCAGTTCAACAAAACAGGAGTGGTTGATCCTGGTTATACTTATATCTTAAATAATAAACCAAATACAGGAGATAAAGATAAAGATTTCTATATCGTTCAAATGGCCGTTTGGTATTATGAAGATTATTTAAATCAAAATAACTTCAACCTAGTATCAGAAGTAAAAAAATATATCATTAATCATAGAAATACTGAAGAAGTAAGTAAAAAGATTTATGATTTATACGATGGTGCTAAAAACTACAAAGAAGTTAAAGGTGAGTTATCAATCGATAAAGATAAGGTAACATTTGTAAAAGAAGGAGAGTACTTTGTATCTAGTGAAATCAAAATACATAGTAAAAACTTAAAGGGAAATATCAAATATTCCTTAAGTAAAGCTCCAGCAGGTGCTATGATTGTTAGAGGTTCTAAAGAAGATACTGTAAGAGTTAAAGTTCCTGTAGCTAAAATAGATCAAGGAAAACAAATAACATTAAGCATGAATGTTGAAGGAGAATATTCTAAATATACTGGATATTATTACTTCCATAGTTCAAAATATCAAAAGTTATTATTCCAAGATGCTTTAGAAACTAAAACCGTTCTAAAGGATTCTATTGAAATGACTGTTGGTCATTTAGTAGATAATTTCGAAGTTAATATCAGTAAAACTGATGTAACTGGAGAAAATGAAGTTGAAGGAGCTACACTAGTTATTAAAGATAGCAATAACAAAGTAGTAGATCAATGGGTTTCAACAAAAGAAACACACAAAGTAACATTAAAAGTTGGTGAATATACATTAACTGAAACATTAGCACCAAAAGGATATAAGTTAAGTAAGACTACTATATCATTCAAGTTAGACTTAAGAGGAGACTTATATACTAAGAATGAAAAAGGTGAATGGATTAAAGTTAATAAAGTCATCATGATTAATGAATTAATTGATGTTGTAAGCTTCGCTAAAAAAGATGCCAAAACAAACACTTATCTAAGTGGTGCAAGATTAGCAATTAAAGATGAAAAGGGAAATTTAGTTCATGAGTTTACTTCTACTAATCAAGTATATCAAGTAGCATTAGATGCTGGACGTTATACTTTATCAGAAGTAAGTGCACCAAAGGGATACTTACTAAGTAATGAAATTGTTGCATTTGAATTATTAGAAGATGGAACAGTTAAAGTTAAAAATAACAAAGGGGAATATATCGATAGTGCAATTATAACTTTCTATAATACACCAGAGAAAAAAGAAGAAGTCAAAGTACCTGCAACAGGTAAAGAGGCAACTTTACTAATTATGGGTGGTATTGCATTATTAATTGGTGGTGTAGCTTGTGCTAGAAAAACTATCAAAGAATGTTAAGATTACCCTTAGCATTCTTTTCTGTTTTATAGGTTTAGTTCTAATTACATATACTTACTTTGATGGAATAAAATCGAATTTATTTAATCAAAAGAACATAGAATTATTAGAACAAGAAATAGTTATCTCCGAAGAATTAGAGGAGCTTGACGAAGAGGTACCAACGACAACGGTGGCAACGCAAAAGCCCATTTCTAATGAAGATAAGAGAGATAATTATATTGGTTACTTAGAAGTACCAGATGTTAAGATAAAAAGAGGGTTTGTGGCAATGGATTCTAAATATAACTCCGTTGGCTATAACGTGATGTTGATAAAAGGATCTGAAATGCCAGATAAAAAGAATGGCAACTTAATATTAGCAGCTCATCGAGGAAACAGTTCTGTATCATTCTTTGATAAGCTATATAAATTAAGTATGGGAGCCGAAGCTAGTGTAACATACAACAGTAAAAAATACATTTATAAATTAAAATATGTCTATACCGTACCGAAGGTTGGTAAGATTACTATATCGCGCAATGGTGACATTAATACACTTACACTTATAACGTGTACAAGAAATGATAAAAAAACACAGACAGTATTCGTATTTGAATTAGAAAGTGTTAAGTAAAGGGGGAGAGAATATGCCAGAATTATCAATAATGGAAATGCTAAAATATGCATTATCTACTCTAGTAGAATCTAAGGTCTTTATCTTGGTAGTACTAGAATTAGCAATTTTACTTATCTCATTAGTATTTAGCAAACTTATGGATAAAAAGGTTGTTAAGATAACTTCTATAACAGCGAGTTTATTAATATTATTATTCTATATAAGCAATTATGTTGATACTTTAAGAGTATTTATTGATAATGTTTCAACGAAGTTGATGGAACTAATATATTTTCCTACAACATTAGAGTTTATGGGAAT
Source organism: uncultured Bacilli bacterium (assembly GCA_910577075.1). GTDB lineage: Bacteria > Bacillota_I > Bacilli_A > RF39 > UBA660 > CAG-582. The sequence continues at coordinate 42,536 of CAJTKV010000004.1, read as the reverse complement.
AATGCTCGTATCTTTTATAATAATGCTTGTAACAATATTAAATAAGAAAAATGGCAAAGTAATTAAATTTATTAATACATCATGTCCAATTATAATATCATTCTTATTCTTATGCATTATTGAGTATATCAATAAATATAGCGTTGATTTTAATGAATTTAGCGTATTTTCCAATCCTGTTTTAATGAGTCTTTATGAAGTTGCTATGGGCTTGTTCATTGCTTGGATTTTAGGTTTAATTATTAGAGAGATAGATTTATTAATTATCAATTCTGTAAGATTACCTAAATTGAAGACTGATGAGGAAAAATTAGTGACAATTAATATGAATGCTTTAGAAAGCGAAGTAGACGATTTAGAAATGCCTAGATTAAAAAATATCTAATAGGAATCTGGAGGGGTGAAAAATGGATAAAAAACTTGAAAAACAGGAAAAAATAGCACTTCTTGATGTTATTTGTAGGTATAAGATTTGTATCGAAAGTTTTACCCAAGCGATTGCAGTTTTAGATAGAAAATTTCAGGCGTTACATAAAAATCATATTTTAGAAGATATTGATTTCAAGAATGTTGATAATATTCTTTATAATAAATTAAGTGAAACAACAAGAGAATTTAAAAATGCCAATGTTGATTATATGTATTTGCATGATAAAGAACGCGATGAATATTTTGTCTATAGTTTTTTAGGGAAAATTATAGATTGCTACTTGATTACGTTATTACAAATGTTAGATATACTTGATAATCTCAATAATATTTTAGTTGCCAATGTTGATTCTATAGTTAAAATATCTTTAAAAAGACGTTTAAAAGCGCTAAAGAATGCGATTTTAGGAAAAGGCATGTCGCAAAATGATAATGATCCACAATATTTGATGGATGTACGTCAGATGAAAAAACAATATGCGGAATTATTGGAAAATTTTTACAATACACCAATGGCGGAAATGTATATTAGAACTAAGGTTTCACAGTTAGAAGAAGAATTTGGCAGTGAAGAACAGTTTAGACAAATAGATAGTTCTAAGTTAGAACAGTGGAAAGAATTACTCTTAGAAAGTTATAGAATGGATATGGATTTTCTCTTACGAATTTATAAAGATGGTTGCAAGCCTATGCAAGAGCAGTATAAAAAATATTTAGAGAAAATGGGAGTTGATGATGTCGATATCACAAATGAACATGGTAAAAGTTATTTTGTGGAAATGATGTGTTCGGATGTTAATATAACGGAATTGGCTTTGAAAGGGTCAGATCAACTTGTCTATGAAATATTTGTTGCATCCATTGGTTTATTTGCGGATGAACAACCAGACAATGGTAGTGAAGTAAAATTAGTGAAATAAAAAAGGTAAATACAATTAAATGGTATTTGCCTTTTATTTTACATTTGGATCTTCTTCTTCCACTAAAACAGCATGAATAACATGGCGTGTAGTATGTGAAAAGCAAGTCGATAGGGTAATAATCTTATCGGAGTCTTTGACATCGACCTTAAAATTATAGATGCTGCGTTTTTTAATCATTTTGATAAACTTATTGAATTCTTCATTCGATTCAAAATCATTTTTTAGATAATCTTCCGTAGCCTTAATTTGATATATAGAAAATATTTTCCATTTCATATTTTTAGTAGGAGTATTAAAAGTGATTATCTGATTCGTTGCTTTTTTATACCAACTGGTATTAAACATCGTCTTAATAGTACCAAACATAATACCTGTCTTAATATTATGGCCGTAAATAATCGTGTTTCTGTCCAAATCGACAGGGTCATTGCGATAATCCATAAATATCCAGCCCATACTATTTTTCTTCTTGTTAAAATCGCGATTTAAATAATATGAATTGGTATCCGCTTGGACAACGGGATATTTGATTCGCGTATTATTTACTTCTAGCCATCCAACTGTATCATCATTTTTCTTTAATAGTTTTTGAAATGCCTGAGAATAATTGACATAGTATGCTGATTTATAATTTGATTTCTTTTTGGTAGTTGTCGAAGTTGTATTTTTTTCTGGTCCAATATATTCTATATCCGTTTCGTTGTTATCGATGGTAACAAACTCCTCTGATTCAGAAATTATATTTTCAAACTCTTCAATTTGTTCATTAATTATCTGTTCATCTTTATATTGTTTATAATAATTGAAGCTGACAGTTGCTAAGCCAATTAGAATAATGAATACGAGTAGGGCCATACATAATTTAAAATTGATTTCTTTTAAGAAATTTCTTTTTTTATATTCTTTTGAATAGGCAAGTTTGAAAATAATATTATATTCTTCAAAATCCTTCTTATGTTGCTTTTTAATGTATGCAACAGAGTTATATATCATATTCAAATCATTATTTTCTTCGACAATTTCGATAACTATATTTTCCTTTTTATATTTTAATATTTCCTCGATAATAGTCGTAAGTAATTCATTGGAATATGCCAAAACCTTAATATGCCTTAATCGATCATTTAAAGCCATAAATATGCGAAAATCTTCAATTTCTTCTTCATCAAATTCCTTTTTAATAGTAATACTTTTTTTATAATAAAAATCTGAGTAACTAGCTAATTTGTTTTCTAGCATGAAATTAGATACAAAATCATAATTATAGCGGGTATTGACCTTTATTGCCTTATTTAAATCTAATCTTTCAATCAGATAATGATTCATATTATAGCAATCTATTTCTCGAATATTTTTGCTTTCTAAAAGTTTTAAAACGATATCTAGATTGATAACTTTATCGGGTTTAAAATATACTTTTTCTATATGCTCCCACTCATTTACTAAATCGAGACATATATCGGCTATTTCGAGATTATTTATCTGAACAGTTTTAATATTGTGTTTAATAATTATAACGTTTAAGAAGTTGGATACTAATTCAAAATTTTCTCTTATATAATCATTAGAAAATTTTAAATCTTTGACATCAATAATATTTGTATTATTTAAACTTTCATAATCTACTTCTTTTTTTATTTTTGAAATACTTATGGTATCTTTAAATAATTTGAATACTATATTATAACTCATATGATTCCATCCTCTCTATTATTAATATTAACATAATAAAGGAGTATTTACCATAAAAAAGGGGATAATTTAAGTCTAATTTTTTAAACTTTATTGACACCAATACCCTTAAGTGTTAGAATAACCCTAGAAATCCATGATAGAAGACAAGATTATGAAACGTATTTTTTTAGAGAGTTTGTGGTTGGTGAAAACAAATAAAATAGTTCATAATTACTCCTTCTTGAGAAAGTTAATAAACTTCGGTCGACACCGTTATAAGTTAAATGAGTTAAATAAAGGATGGTACCGTGTATTATGCACTCCTAAGTATCGTCTTTTTTTGTTTGAAAGGAGAAAAGATTATGGAAGAAAAACAATTATATTTGCAGAAGAGTGGTGATGGCTATGTATTTTGTCTAGAGCCTTTTGATGTTAGGATAATGTCCGATGATACTTTTTTATTCAAAGAGGCAGCTGTTGTCGTATTATATCCTGATGGCTTTATTGATGCCATAAGAACTAGTGGCGGAATACATCACAATTATTATTACGAGGAGCTATATAAAAGATCCGAGAGATTTAAAGAGAGCATTGATAAGCTAGGTTTTGTAATTGATTTTGAACCCGATGAATCAACTTATAAATTAGATTGTTTACTTTCTAGCTTGGGAATATCTACTATTCACAATGTTGATATTAATAGGATTCCTTATAGATTGGAGTATTTAGAGCCATTTTGTCCCCTTTTCTACACATTTAAGGCTGAAAATACCACTTTGGAAAGTGATGAAAACTTTCAAGTTATATATGATAATTATCCAGAAAACTGCATCGTTAAAAATCAATATTCCACTGCAATGGGAAAATATGAAAGGGAAAATAAAGATGAAATAAGAAAAATATAAAGGGAGGTAAAAGAAATGGATAGTGAACAACTTTACTTGCAAAAGAGTGATGAGGGATATAAATTTGTCGTTCAGAAATTTGATGAACTTAGAATACCTGTTCATGAAGAATTTATGCTTAAAGAAGCCGCAATCGTGATTTTATATCCCGATGGTGTAATTGACGCTGTGCCAGTTACTAATGGTGTGCGATGGCATCTTGATTATTGTAAAATTTTAGTTACGAAATCTGAAAGATTTGCATCACTCATTAGATATTTTCCTGAAAATTGGCAAAGCGAATACAATATGACCAAGACGAATATGGTTATGAATAAGATGGGAATTGTGGTAATGCAAAATATCGATATTGATAATTTGCCAGAAGAATACGCTAGTAGGGAAGAGTTTTATTCCATGTTTTTAGGATATGGCGTGAGTAATCCCGAAGATGCATTACAAGACAATTTGGACACGATAATTGATAATTATCCCAATAAAAGGTGCTTGTATTCAAAGTTTAATGCGGACATCAATGACTACGATGGAGAAGAACTAATAAAAAAGGAAGAAAGAAGGAAAAAATAAAATGATAAATTTTAAAGAAGATGAAAGATTAAATAAGTTAAATCATAGCTGTGCTCATATGATGGCCCAGGCTATCAAACATTTATGGCCGGAGGCGAAATTTTGGGTAGGACCTGTCATTGACAGTGGTTTTTACTACGATATTGACCTTGGAGATAAAGTAATAAATGATGATGATATCGAAGCAATCAGTAGAGAAATGAAAAAAATTGCCAAAGACGGCAAGAGAATTGTTCGCAATGAGATAACGAAAGAAGAGGCCTTAGAGCAATTTAAAAGCGATCCTTACAAGTTAGATTTGATTAACCGTATGGATGAAAGTGAAGTAACGATATCAACTTATACACAAGGAGATTTTACAGACCTTTGTCGTGGGCCTCATGTTGATACAGTTAAAGAATGTAAAAACTTTAAATTAATCAAATTTAGTGGAGCATATTGGAAGGGGGATGTAAATAACAAGGTTCTACAACGTATTTATGGCGTATGTTTTGATACGGAGGAAGAACTTAATGCCTATTTGCAAGAACTTGAAGATGCCAAAAATAGGGATCATCGTAAATTGGGTAAAGAACTTGGAATATTTATGACAAGTGATCTAGTTGGTAAAGGCTTGCCAATGTATTTGCCAAATGGTTATATCATCTGGGAAGAATTGGAAAACTATATCAAAGGTAAAGAGAAGAAATTGGGTTACAAGCATGTTTTAACTCCTCCACTTGGAAATGTTGAACTATATAAGACGAGTGGTCACTGGGAACATTACCAAGAATCAATGTTTCCTAAGATGGAAGTTGAGGGAGAAGAGTTTGTTTTAAGACCAATGAACTGCCCACATCATATGATGATTTATGCTAATGATATTCACTCATATCGTGATCTACCTTTGCGTATTGGCGAAATTGCTAGAGACTGTCGCTTTGAAGCAAGTGGAGCTCTAAAGGGAATTGAAAGGGTTAGATCATTTTGTCAAAATGATGCCCATCTATTTGTAACTCCCGAGCAAATCGAATCCGAGTTTAAAATTGTCGTTAATCTCATACTAGAGGTCTATAAGGAATTAGGTATCACAGATTATCATTTTGAATTATCCTTAAGAGACAAGGAAGATAAAGTCAAATACCATCCAGATGATGAAATGTGGGATAATGCGGAAAATAAGTTGCGACAAGTACTCGATGACATTGGCATTGATTATGTTGAAAAAATCGGAGAAGCTGCCTTCTATGGTCCAAAGTTAGATGTGCAAGTTAAACCAGCTGTTGGTAACGAATATACATTATCTACTTGTCAATTAGATTTCTGCCTACCAGCTAAATTTGATTTAACATATGTCGACAGTGATGGTTCTAAAAAGAGTCCCGTAGTTTTACATCGAGCTATATTTGGTAGTATCGATCGCTTCATTGCCTATTACTTAGAAGAGCGCAAAGGGGCCATGCCACTTTGGTTAAGTCCTGTACAAGTTGTCGTCTTACCAGTTAACAATGAATATCATTTAGAATATGCTAAAAAAGTATATCAAGAGCTATTAGATGCTGGCATACGTGTTGATCTTGATAGTCGCGAAGAGAAGTTGAGTTATCGTATGAGAGAGACTCAAACTAATAAGGTACCTATTTCACTAGTTTTAGGAAATAATGAAAGAGATGAAGAAACAGTAACATTAAGAATATTTGGCAGTGAAGAAAAGAAAAATATGCCTCTATCTGAATTTGTCGAATTTATTAAAGAAAAAAAGGAAAGTCATGCACTTTCTTTAGATTAAGATAATGAAAAGAAGTAAGATTTATGCTTTGACCTTATCGACTGTTCTAGCCTTAACCGGATGTGCTGAAGATGTTCCATGCAGTATTAGTGAGGAACATTATCACTATTACCACACCAATGATGGGTTAAAGAGATTAATGGATGGCGAAAAAGAGTATAACGGCTCCTTTATTCGCAGTGAAGATTATCTTCTGGCTGATGATTATTATGCTACTATTGTTGATAATAAAATGTATTTATTAGAGGCAAATCTTGATTATGTTAAGGAACGCTTCCAAAATCGAAAACCCAATTATCGTTTAGAATTAGTAAGTGAATACGTCCCTGAACAATATGGTCTAAGTTATAAAGATGGAAAATTAACATATGGCTTAATCGAGGGACATGAAGAATATAAATGGCAGCCAATCGAAATGGATATATATACATCTAATCCCATTAAAGATGTAAGTTATGGTATTCTTCTTTATCGCCTTCTTCCCGATGGAACGTTAGAAAGTAAAATATTTGATAGTTTAGATAATATAGATGATGCTTATAATCTTTTTAAAACGGGAGATATAATAACCGAAATAGAAGGAGAAGAATATTATTTAGATAATAAATCTTTAAATAAAAGTGTTGATAATTAAAAAAGAAAAGTTATGCGACTTTTCTTTTCTTTTTTTCATACGTAATAATTTTATCTTTATCACTATAGAAACGGTAACTTGTAACGAGATTAGTATTAAACTCATCCGGTGTAAATATCTTTTCACGCTCATCATCATCAGCAAATATTGGTATCTCATCATTAGAACTACAATATAAATTATAAATATATCCGACTTGAATTATGCCATCTTTATTTAAATTTTTGCTTAGAGAATGAATAAGACGTTTAAATTGTTTTAAACTATTAGAATCATATATGCGTTCAATAGAATCGCTAATATTGGATAGTAATATAAAATCATATAAATCCTTTTGAATATTACTTTTTAAACTAGTAATAGGCGTTTCGATATATTTTAAAGGTTTTGTCTCAATAATAGCTTGCAACTTTTTATAATTTTCTTCATCATAGAGGTAGTAATTTAGATCCTTTTGTTTTTGGAATTTAGCATAAAAGCGAAAGTAAAAATTCATGAAGGTATCCATACCTGGATGTTTAGTAAAAATGGTTTTAAATAGATCTTTTGTATTTTCATCTAAACATTCACTTATTTTATCAAATAGATATAAATCAAAAAGTGTCTTTTTATGTTCTGGTGAAAAGAATCTTTCAAATTCCTCATATGTAAGAGTAGAGGCAGCAGCTTTTTTTAATTTAGCCTGAGCAAAAGCCAAAGGATTTATATCAAAAAGTGTAACACTTTTAGCTCCTAAAGCATAGGCATTAAGCATTTGATCTCCCGATCCTGCAACACTTAAGACATCCTTGTCATGCAAGTCATATAGAGTTAAAAACTCGCGGATATTTTCCGTAGTCATAATATACATGCGACAAAACTTTTCGAAATCATTACTTAGACCATGATTCTTGTGAGCAAGACGCATAACTTCATCGACATTTATTTCCATAATATTCCCCTTTAATTAGTGTGTTATTATAACAAATAATAAAGTTTATGTCTAATCATCTTAAATAAATAGTTTTTAAACGTAAGCTATTATATAATAGGAGTAGGTGATTATATGAAAAATAAAGTGGTTTTAATTGGCTGTGGTAATGTTGGTATGAGTTATGCTTATGCCCTTTTAAATCAACAAACATATGTCGATGAATTAGTTTTAATTGATATTAACAAGGAACGAATTGAAGGAGAAGCAATGGATTTAAATCATTGCCTTGCTTATTCACCATCACGAGTTTTAGTTAAAGTAGGTGATTATGAAGATTGCAAGGATGCCCGTATTGTCGTCATTGCTGCTGGTGCCAAACAAGAAGTTGGTGAGACGCGAATGGATCTTATTCACAAAAACAGTAAGATATTTAAATCGATTATTGATTCCATAATGCAAAGTGGTTTTACAGGAATTTTCCTAGTAGCAACTAATCCTTTAGATGTTATGACCTATTTGACTTTAAAATATTCTGGCTTAGATTCCTCACGTGTTATAGGCTCAGGAACAACTCTCGATACAGCTAGACTTCGCTATTTGATAAGTGAAAAAATTGATGTCTGCCCTAAAGACATTCAGGCATACGTCATAGGCGAACATGGAGACTCTGAATTTGTCTCATGGAGCAATGCCACTGTTGGTCTTAAGAATATTGGTGAATTTTTAGATGCCAATACCTGTCTAAAAATAGAAGAAGAGGTTCGCAATTCTGCCTATGAGATTATTAAGCGCAAGGGAGCTACTTATTATGGCATAGGAATGTGTCTTGTCCGTATAACATCAGCTATTTTGGAAGACAAGAAAATTATTTTATCCGTATCAAGTTACGACAGGGAAAACGACGTATGCATATCGACACCAGCCGTTGTCGATGCATCAGGCGTAAGAGAAAAAATATTTATTCCTTTAAATGAAGATGAAACGAAAAAGTTAGAAAATTCCATAGAAGTAATTAAATCAGCAATCAAAGAAGTTATTGATAAATAAAAAATATTAAAACATCTTATTCAGTTTTTGAATAGATGTTTTTTTTGTTTAAAATTGTCAATATATGTATAAAATAATAAAATCAAGAAATTTTTCAAAAATTATATATTGTATTCAAAATCAAAAATGTTATTATAATATAGGAGATATATGATAAAGAGTATCTTTTTAACTAATGTGGATGGTGAAAAATATGAGAATAGATAAAAAGAAGATAATATTATTATCAGTTTTAGCATTTATGGTAGTAGTGTTTGCTGCAGTAACAACAACTTTAGTAATTAATGGAAATCTAGCAATCCGAACGAACAATGAAGATTTTAACAACAATGTCATATTTACTAAAGCGGAAACAGAAAAGGGTGAAGCTTCCATAAGTGAAGATGGCAAGACAATTACATATAATAGTAATACATTAAAAAATCTTGGTCAGATAGAAAAACTTGATTTTACTGTTACCAATAAGAGTCGTCAATATGATGCTGAAGCTTCTATTGAATGTGTTTTCTCCGATGATAATAATATCATGAATAAATATTTGGATTTAGAAATTAATCCCACATATTTTGACCTAGAAGCTACTGAAAGTGAAGATGGAAGGTTGTCATTAGAACTTATAAGATCATATATTGGTGATCAAGCAACTGTCGAATTAAAATGTACGATAAATGCCGAAGCTATTGAAAGAGATAGCTTATCAGATCCATATACTGAACCAGAAAAAGAAAACTTCTTGATGGCCAGAGTTAATGGCGATAAAATTTGGAAACATGCTTCTAATATCAAGAGCATAACTTTTGAAAATAAAAAAACAGGAAAAGAAGACGCAATAATTGCCTATGATATGTCCTTAAATCAAGATGAAAGTATCATGGCCTATTTAGTGCCTAGTGCCGAAGATGCAACTAAATATGACGTATATATTGAGGCCGATGGAAAGATAATGGCCCCTGAAAATAGTTCAAATTACTTTTCTGGTTTTGGCAAGATGGAAACTATCGCGAATATCGATTATTTAGATACGAGCAATGTAACAGACATGAGCTTCATGTTTGCTGGTTCTTCTGGTTTAAAAAGTCTCGATTTAAGCAGTTTTAATACAAGTAAAGTTACTAATATGATGCAAATGTTTGTTAGTTGTGCTAACTTAACTACTTTGAACCTAAAGGGTTTTGATACTAAAAATATAACTACTATGTCTCAAATGTTTGCCTATTGTGGAAATCTAACCAATCTAGATTTAATCAGTTTTGATACGAGTAATGTAACAGATATGAGTTTAATGTTTTATAATTGTTATAAATTATCAAGCATAGATCTAAGCAGTTTTGATACGAGCAATGTAACTAATATGAGTTTGATGTTTTACAACTGCAATAGTTTAGCAAATCTAAATCTAAGTAATTTTAATACAAGTAAGGTTACTAATATGAGCAATATGTTCTATAACATGCAAAACTTGACTAACTTAGATATCAGTTCTTTTGATACCAGTGGAGCTACTAATATTAGTCGTATGTTTATGAATTGTAGTGGATTAACCAATTTAGATTTAAGCAAGTTTAATACCAATAAGGTAACAGATATCAGTTCTATTTTCTATGGATGTACAAGTCTTGTTGATTTAGATATCAGTGGCTTTGATATTACTAGTGTTCAAAGTGGAAGTGATGCCTTTAGAGGTATTAATGCTTCGGTTGTCATAAAAATTAATAATGCCACAGTAAAAGGGTGGGCTGTAGGTACAAGTGGCAATAAACTTACTGATGCTAACTTTACAATGATACCTTGAGGATAATAGATGTTAAAAAGTAGTTTTAACTTTTCTCTTTTTAATAAACTACTTTTTATTTAAAAAAGATATTTACTCCTCAAAATAATGCCTATTTCAATAAGCTAAATGGCTTTTATATGATGGAAAATAAAAAAAGATGATGAAGATACAAAATTTCAATTTCAAAATCATCTTTTTAATTGCTTTAAAATTTTTTTATGTCCTGTTTGTTAGCCGTTATAGTTTTTTTATCAAATTTGCAATAATCATAATCTTCAAAAGAATAACTGTGATGAACGTCTGTTTTTTGTTCATATTTGTTAATTACGCACCTAATCGGAATCCCAAATTCCGCTGCTACATCAATTTCAAATTGGGTGGGAGTATCTGTCGTTATTAAAATAAAACTAGGTTTCATTATTTCTCCAGTTTGTCCCATATTGATTGTTAGTTCTGTGTGGCTTTGAGTACTTTCAACAAACTTATTGACAGAGAGATAACTACTTTTTCTTACCTTTCTATGTCTTCTAAATCTTTCTTCATTTCCGTCCGTACAACCATCGCTAAGTGTTGCCGATGTTATTATTCTTCCTCGCAAATCTTCATAACCAAAGGTTATTCTGCCATTTCCTCCAAATAGTGAAGTTAATTTTGTCTCGTTTATTAAAGAACCACTTCTTCTACCATTTTTAATCTCCCCATTTTCCTCCGAATAATAGGTCTGTTTAAATGATCTAGCATCATTAGAACAGGGGATTGTACTAACAAGCATAGTTAGGTGTTTTTGTGGGTCTATGTCTCCTATAGTATAAAATTTTACTTCTTCACCTAATGATGATAATAAAATTTTAGGCGTTACATTTGCTATTATATTTTGCTTTATACTTTGCGAAACTAATTTTTTAAATCTTTCTTGACACATTAAATAGCATTTGGCAATTATTTCATGGTTTAATGGGCAATTATTAAGTAATTCAATATTTTCCTCTAAATTTTTCATATCACTATTCAAAAATGTATATACCTTACTCAAAAGATCATATAATTCCCCTAAATAATCGTTTTTAAAAGTTTCATCATCATCGGCAAAATCAATAATGGTCTTAATATCAAGACATACATTTTTGAAAATGTCATGAAAGTACAAATCACAGTAAGCATTTTTTATATCATCTATATCATAATCTTGCTGATTAATTATAATATTCTTTAACTCAGTCTCTCTTTTAGTTTTTAAATCACTTGATAAATGTAACTCTTCTAACATTTCATAAAAGAAGGGAGCACTAATTTTTTGGACGGCAATATTGGCAATTCTTTCGTTATTTAATAACTTAGTTAGTAAAGCATCACATTTATTTACATATAAATCTTTAATTACATATAAAAGTTCGTCATCTCTGATGTCATCAAGTATATTATTAATAAATCTTAATTTCTCCTGTTCATTTATACAAAATATAACTTGGGCCAGATAAAAAGGTTTGTCATTTTTGCTTTTAAAATCTATATATAATTGATAAAAGAATTGTTCTTTTAAATCATAGGGCATATTTTGCAATAACAAATCAACTCCTTTAACCCTTTTAATGGTCATAAATTTTAACAAAAATTCTTGTGTACTTGTTAGGTCATTAGCAAAACTACTAAATATTTCGTGAAAATCAAAGTATGAAAGTAGTTTATCTTGACTGTTAATAACATTATAAGTGTTATCAAATAATAACTTAGAAAAATCTAAGTCAAAAAAGTCTTTTGTTTCTTCTGCGTTCCATTTCTTTTTGTCATATCTATATTTGGAATATTGAATATAATTTAATTTTTCTTTGATGTCCATATTTTATCACCACTTAGATATATTATATCATTATTTTAGTTTTCCGTTAACGTTCTTTTTTATTGCCTTTTCTTCAAAATATTCTACCATTTAGATAAAATTAAAATAAATATTTTGTTGTATCCAATTAAATGATATAATTATGTTAAGTAATTATATTATAGGAGGTTGTTATGCATAAGATTGGATTTGACAGTGATAAGTATTTAAAAATACAAAGTGAGAAAATATTGGAAAGGATTAAAATGTTTGATGATAAACTTTACTTAGAATTTGGTGGAAAGATATTTGATGATTGTCATGCATCAAGAGTTTTACCAGGATTTAGACCCGACAACAAGATAAGATTATTACAGCAATTTAAAGATGACTTAGAAGTAATATTTTGTATCAATGCATCTTCAATTGAGAAAAGTAAAATACGAGCAGATTATGGAATAAGTTATGAATTGGAATTATTGAGATTAATTGAAAAATTGCAAGGTTTAGATATTTCTATTAACAGTGTTGTTGTAACGATGTATCGGGAAGAAAATAATATATCTCGCTTGGAAAAAACACTCAAAAAACGCAACATAAAGATGTATATTCATCGTCCTACAGATGGTTACCCTGACAATGTCGATTTAATAGTAAGTGACAAAGGCTATGGCAAAAATCCCTATATTGAAACGACCAAAAAATTGGTTATTGTAACAGCTCCTGGCGCCAACAGTGGAAAACTTGGAACGTGTCTATCCCAACTATATCATGAACACAAACGAGGAATTAAAGCGGGATATGCTAAATTTGAAACATTCCCTGTTTGGAACATGAGTCTATTACATCCTGTTAATATCGCCTATGAAGCTGCAACAGTAGATTTGAAAGATGTTAATATGATTGATCCTTTTCATTTAGAGGCCTATGGAATTAACGCTGTTAATTATAATCGCGATATTTCAACATTTCCCATTTTAAAGAATATTTTGCTTAAAATTACGGGAAAAGACATCTATAAATCACCAACCGATATGGGTGTTAATATGATTAAAGATTGTATCATTGATGAAGAAGTTATAATAGATGCTGCCAAAGATGAGATAATTAGGAGATATTATAATACTTTATGTGAGTATAAACAAAAAACTTGCGAAAGAGAAGAAGTGGACTTAGCTAAGTCTTTAATGGACAAATTAGAACTTTCTTTAACAGATCGTGAAGTAGCAAGGGTTGCCAATGAAAAAGCTAAAAAAAGTGGAGCAAATATTTTGGCAATTGAATTAGACGAGGGAACTATTGTTACAGGTAAGGAAAGCGAAATATTGAGTGCCTCCAGTGCCGCCTTCCTTAATGCCATCAAAAAAATTACGGGTATTCCTGATAAAGAATACTTATTATCGCCAGAGATTTTAGATGGAATTTACAAAATGAAACAAAAAACTTCCTATAATACTTCTTATTTTTTAGATTTGTCAGAAGTCTTAATCGCCTTGAGCATTTGCTCGGTATCTAATCCAATTATCAAAAAAGCCTTAGATGAATTAGAAAAATTAAGAGGATGTGAAGCCCATTGCAGTTATATTATCGGCAAAGGTGAATTAAATGCTTTAAAGAATCTTGGAATCAATTTAACTTGTGAACCTAATATGTAATTGTTAATTATTATAATGAAGATAATTCTTGAATATTGGTATTATCTTTGGTAAACTTAAGTTGTGAGAGGCATTACATCGCAAGTTTGATGCCTAGCACTTATTGTACGAAGCATCTTTATTCAAATGAGTAAAGATGTTTTATTTTGTTACTGTAAAAGTAATAAAATAATTATGACGATTAGTAAGAAAACTAATAAAGTTAATTCACTCTTAGTCATAATCATCACCCCATAATAAAACCCTCTGATGGTCGTCAATAGTTTCGACAAAATGTGACAGAGAAAATAATAAAAATATATTAAATGAATAAAAGTAAAAAAATATGACCATTAAATTAATAGGTGATAAAATGGATTTATTAACAGTTATGGGAAGAACTTTATTTTTTTACTTTTTTATTTTGCTATGTTATCGCATAATGGGCAAAAGAGAGATAGCCCAATTGAGTATTAGTGATTTAACCATTTCAATACTTATTGCTGAATTAGTTGCTATCAGTATTGAAAATCGTGATGACAATACTATGCTTACCATCTTACCCATTATCCTTCTTGTGGGGTTAGAAGTCTTACTAGCATTCATTCAACTTAAGAGTAACAGTGTTCGGGAGTTTTTAGATGGAAAACCAAGTTTAATAGTTGATAAGGGTAAACTCAATTTTAAAGAGATGGTCAAACAGCGATACAGCGTAGATGATTTATTGCTTGCCTTAAGAAGTAATCAAATAAAATCCCTCGATGAAGTTGATTATGCCATTTTAGAAACAAATGGTAAATTATCAATCTTCAAAAAAAACTTTCTAAAGATGAGTGGAGACTATCCTTTGCCAATAGTTATTGATGGTAAAATTGATTATGAAGCCTTAAGAGCAATCAATAAAACGAGTAAGTGGCTAACTAATAGATTAAGCGAAAATGATTTATCTCTGAGCAATCTTCTATATGCTTTTTATAAAAAAAAGACAATTTACATAATAAAAAAGGAAAAATAGACAACGTAAAATCGTTGTTTTTTTATAAAATTGTATATCTTTTTAATTTTTTGTTAAAAAGATGTTGACTTTTTTAAGTGATATTAATATAATGTTAATAACAAGAGCGAAGAACTTTTGTAAATTTAAAACTTATGTTATTACTAAAATGTGAATAACATAAAAGAAGGAGAGAAGAAAAATGGAAAAAACAAGAGAAATGTTAAAACTAATTAGAAAGATGAATGCTCAACAGCGCGAAGAATTTGATAAGCTCTTAGAGAATGTCAAAGCTTTAAGTGACGAGGCTAAAGAAAAGGGAATTGATGCCAAGCAATTTAGAAAAGCCTTATTTATCGTTGATATGAATAATGGATTTGTAAATTTTGGTGCCATGCATAATAAAGATTACAACAATTTAGTACCAGAGCAATTAAAGTTAGTCGAAAAATTCAGAAGAGAAAATCAATTAATTAACTTTGTTCTTGAGGGACACATTCAGGAGGCAGTCGAGTTCTTACTTTATCCAGAGCATTGTATTTTGGGAACTGAGGAAGCAGAATTGATACCTGAGTTAAAACCTGAACAAGATAAAGAGAATACAAGAACTTATTATAAGAACTCAATTAACGGCGGCTTAAATCTCGATTGGCAACTTGATTTAGAAGAATTAAGAGATTTAAAGGAGATAGTTATTTGTGGAGTTTGTACAGATCTATGTGTTATGGATTTTGCACTTACACTTGCTCGCTATTTAGATGAAATTAACTTACATGTACAAATATTCTTAGTGGCAAGTGCTACAGATACCTTTGATGCACCAGGACACAACCGCGAGGAAGAGACGCGAATAGCTTACCATGTACTCGAAAAAGCTGGTATCGAAATCGTCGATAATTTCGAACAGTTAGAACAAAGAGAGAAAGAGTTAAAGCTCACAGCATAGTTTATTTTTTTAAGCCTATGTTATTAATAAAATGTAAATAAGAGAAAGAGGAATGATTTATGAAAATGTTTAATGGATATGAAAGATTATCAAGAGATTATAGTTTACTATCAGATAACTACGAACACAAGATGGGACAAGGTTATCTACTAAATGGAAAAAAGGATCAAGTTGCTGGATTTGATGTATTCTTTAGAAAGATTCCCAATAATGGTGGATATGCCATCATGGCTGGAGTTGATAAAGTTATATCATATATTGAAAACTTGCATTTTGGTGAAAAAGAATTGAGATATTTTAAAAGAGCTGGTTTTAAAGATGAATATATTGAATATTTAAGAAACTTCAAGTTCACAGGTACAGTTAAGGCTATTCCTGATGGAACTCCAGTGTTTCCAAATGAACCACTAATCACTGTAATTGCTCCAGTAATTGAAGCACAAATAGTAGAAACAGCAATACTATCACTTATAAATGGGGCAATGGAACATGCCACTGGCGCAAGACGTATAATTGAATCTACTCCAAAAGGTGTTGGCGTTATGGAATTTGGTGCACGTCGTGCTGATGGTACTGAGGCTGCTATTGATGCTTCTTTATACGGAATGATGGCTGGATGTATTGGAACGAGTAACGACTTGGCTGCTGATATGGTAAATAAGACGGGAATTGGAACTATGGCTCATAGTTGGATTGAGAGTTATCCAGACGAATTAACAGCATTTAAAGCTTTTGCTGAAGTTTATCCTGAAAATTGTATTTTACTTGTTGATACATTTGATACTTTAAGAAGTGGTGTGCCAAATGCAATTGCAACATTTAAGTGGATGGAAGAAAATGGAATTCCAACAGATCATATTGGTATTCGTATCGATTCAGGAGATTTAGCTTATCTATCTAAGGAGGCAAGAAAGATGTTCCTTAATGCCGGATTCCCACAGGCAAAGATTTGCTTAAGTAATGGTCTTACTGCCGAGACTATTGAAACTTTAATAGCGCAAGGTGCCGAATTTGATAGTTTAGGTGTTGGTGATAACATAAGTAAACCTGAAGGTCGTATGGGATGTGTTTATAAAGAAATCAGCATGGATGGCGTTCCTAAAATTAAATTAAGTGAAGATGCCATAAAGATCGTCAACCCAGATATTAAAAATTTATACCGCGCTTATGACAAAGAAACAGGTTATGCTGTTGCTGATATTATGACGCGTGAAGGGGAAGAGATTAAGACTGATGATTTAATTATCGTTAGTACAACTGATTATTTAAAGAAAAGGAAATTAACTGATTTTACCATCGTACCTTTACAACAAACTATTTTTGACAATGGAGAGTTAGTCTTTGAAGATCCAGATTTAGATACAACTAAAGCTTACTGTGAAGCTCAAATGGCAACGATTTATCCTGAAGTTAAGAGAACTGTTCAACCACATATCTATCATGTTTCTGGAACAGAAGAGTATGTTAACTTCAAAAATGATTTGATTGAAGAACATCGTCAATTAGTTCTAAAATAGGATTATTATGAAAAAAAATAATATAATTGCCAATATAAACAATTTAAAAGAAGAATTTAAAATATTAGATATGAAAGAAATCAATAAGGGAAAAAGAAATTTTCTGACGACTAAAAAATATCAAGTTATTTTAAATAATGGAAAAATAGTTAATCGCGAAAAATTATTAAAAAGCGGGCGTGATGGAAGTGCGGTCGTCGTACTTCCTCTTACTCGCAACAAAAAATCAATCATCATCGTGCAACCAAGAGTCTTTACTCAAGAAGGCATAGGAGTGGAAATACCAGCTGGCTACATCGATGAGGGCGAAACACCCATCGAAGCGGCCATTCGCGAATTGCGAGAAGAGACAGGATATTCATCTAATGAGTTAATACCTCTAACGAATTATTATCAAGATCAGGGTATCGGTGGAGCACTAAATTATGCCTTTTTAGCCCTTAATTGTCACAAGGAATATGAACAAGATCTCGATAAAGATGAATATATCAAATACCTAGAATGTGACTTTAAGGACTTAATTATGTTAGTTAATAATGGCATTATTAAGGATGCTAATGGTATAATAACTATAGAAATGGCAAGGAAGGTTTTAAAAAATGGTTATCAAGCAAGAAAATTTATCAAAAAAATTAGAAAACATAAACAAAGATAATGTCTTTGTTGTCGCCGATTTTGACAAGACAATTTCAACTAAGAATAGCAATACGACATTTTCGTTATTTTCTAAAAGTGGATACTATCCCGAAGAGTATGTTCATGATCGCGAAGAATTATATAATTACTATCGACCTATTGAACTAGATTCTAAAATAAGTGATGAAGAAAAGTATAAGTATATGAAAGAGTGGCAAGAGCGTGCCTATAGGCTACTTTTAAAATATCGTGTAAGAGAAAGTGATATTGCTAAAATAATTGACAATCACGATTTAATTGATTTAAGAGCTTATGCTATCGAATTTATCAAAGAATTGAATGAGCAGGGAATACCTCTAATCATCAATTCGGCCGGTATCGGAAATTTTATCTGTGCCATCCTAAAACAATATGGATGTATGAGCGATAATGTCTTCGTATTTAGCAATATGCTAGAATTTCAAGATGATACGATTATTGATAGTATTGATGACATTATTCATAGTATGAATAAGTATAATATACGTATTCCCGATTATTTTAAAGAATATCTTAAATGTCGCGATAGAGCTATTTTAATAGGGGATCAATTAAGTGATTTGCAGATGGTGGGTAATTTGCCAGCCGAAGAAGTGATATCTTTTGGTTTTTTAGAATCCAAAGTCGAAGAAAATGAAGAAGAATTTTTAAAAAGATTTGATGTTGTCTTAAAGGGCGATGAAACCTTTGACAGCATCAGTAAAATATTAAGATTAAGATGAAAGAGGAAAGATTAGATGGAAAAAAAGTATGGATTTGTAAGAGTTGGAGCTGCCGTTCCCGAAATAAAAATAAGCAATGTATCTTTTAATATTAAGGAAATAAAAAAATATATGGATGAAGCCTACAAAAAGGGTGTTGAAATAACTGTATTTCCTGAATTATCAATAACGGGATACACCTGTGCTGATTTATTTCAAAACGAACTTCTATTAGATCAAGCCGAAGAGGGTCTAATTGAATTAAAAAAATATACAGAAAAATTGAAGGGTGTTTTCATCGTGGGATTGCCAATTAGATGCAATAATCAACTATTTAACGCCGCTGTCGTTTTGGAGCATGGACATATTTTAGGCATGGTACCTAAGACATATATTCCCAATTATGGCGAATTTTATGAAAAAAGATGGTTTAGTGAAGCTAAAAATTTAAATGTTGAAAGCATTGTTATTGATGGAGCTTCTATTCCCTTTAAGACAAACTTATTATTCCGTGAGGGTAATGATTTAAAACGTACATTTGGAATTGAAATATGTGAAGATCTATGGTGTCCTTATCCTCCAAGCGTCGATGCTGCTATTAATGGGGCAACAATGCTATTTAATTTATCAGCATCTAATGAAATAATTGGCAAATATGAGTATCGCAAGTCTTTGGTAAAAGGTGTTTCTGAAAAAACAGTCAGTGCCTACATCTATGCTTCAAGTGGAGCAAATGAATCATCTACGGACTTAGTATTCTCTGGTCATAGTTTGATTGTTGAAAATGGAAAAATATTGAGTGAAAATGAACGCTTTGCTTTAAATGGCAATATGATTATCAATGATGTAGACGTTAGTAGACTTAGTGCCATTCGCTATAAAGACATATCTTACATGGCGGTTATCAAAAAGCAAGAGCGTGATTATGAAGTAATTCAGTATGAGGGATATAATCCTGATAATATATTGATGCGCATTTATGATGAATATCCTTTTGTACCTAAAAATATTCAAGAAAGAGATAGACGTTCAGAGGAGATATTGACAATCCAAGCCGTTGGTCTTGCCAAGCGTCTAAAGACAACCGGTATCAAAAGATGTGTCATCGGGATATCTGGTGGATTAGATTCTACACTTGCTTTTTTAGTAGTCGTGAAAGCCTATAAGATTTTAGGCCTTGATTATAAAGATATCTATGGCATTACTATGCCCGGCTTTGGTACGACAAATCGCACATACGAAAATGCCTGTGAATTTGTCAAACTATATGGTGCCACTTTAAAAGAAGTTAATATTAAAGATGCCTGCTTACAACACTTTAAAGATATTGATCACGATCCAGCTAATTTAGATGTAACTTATGAAAATGTTCAAGCTAGAGAGAGAACCCAAATATTGATGGATTATGCCAATAAAATTGGTGGACTTGTCATAGGAACTGGCGATCTTTCCGAACTAGCCTTAGGATGGTGTACTTATAATGGGGATCACATGAGCATGTATGCCGTCAATACGAGCATTCCTAAGACATTAGTTAGGTATTTAGTTAACTATTATGCTGAAACCGAGGAAAATAAAAAATGCCAAACTATATTAAAGGATATTTTAGATACTCCTGTAAGTCCTGAGTTGTTGCCACCAAGTGCAAGTGGCGAAATATTACAGCAGACAGAAAGCATCGTTGGACCTTATGTCCTTCATGACTTTTTCCTATATCACTTCTTAAGATATGGAGCAAGTCCTGAAAAAATCAAATTTTTAGCCCTTAATGCCTTCAAAGATAGTTTTGATGAGAAAACAATTGATAAGTGGTTGAAATTCTTTATCAAGAGGTTCTTTAATCAACAATTTAAGCGCAGCTGTATTCCTGATGGACCAAAAGTTGGAACAATAAGTCTATCTCCAAGAGGCGATTTGCGAATGCCAAGTGATGCAGATAGCACTAATTGGCTAGATTTTTAATAGGAGACCAATTTGACAATTAAGTCCATTTATACTATAATACACCTCATAAAAAAGGGGTGTTTTTTCATGTTTATTTGGAACGGAATTAATGTTGATCCATATAAGGTTTTAGAAGTAGCACATGATGTAACGGAAGAAGAATTAAAAAAGAAATATCGAGCATTAGCAAGAAAATTTCATACTGATGGGGGAAATGAAAACCAAAGACAACAAGATGCTATTCGTTTAATTAATCTTTCGAGAGATCAAGTTTTAAAAGATATTCAATTGCGAGATAAGGAAGCCGAAGAAAGAGCCTTAAAAGAAGAAGATTATAGTTCGTTAGATTTAGAAGGCTTAAAAAAAGTCATCATAACCAAATTTAGCAATTATATTACCGAATGCCAAGTAGCTAAAGTAACATGCGAAATACACCAAGTAAAAATTCTAGAAAAGGTAAAAGAATTTTTTGATCAGGGAATAGCCGTCGCTAATAATTGTATTGCTTTAGCTAATCTATCAACAAGTCGTGAAGAAGTTTTAAAATTACTGGAAATATTTGATACGAAAAAGGGCAAATTTGATGAGAACTTTTTTGGAAACTTAGAAGAATTATTACAAAAATCTCTTTTCTTCATCTATTCGTCTTTAGAAGTTCAAACGGTTTTAAGACTCATTAAGGAAAGAGCAAAGGGAATAAGCGCCCAAGAATGGTTTAGAGATAATGCCGATGCCTTTATAACAGTTGTGCGTTTTGATGAAGAATTAGTTAAAAGTTTAGATTCTGTAATAGAAGAGTTTAAGAGTGATGAATTATATCCTTATATGGTTGATATAATAGAAAAAAAGAGTTATCAAATTCTCGTAGAAGTAAATGATGGCTTAGCAATTTCCCATAGGTCCTATAAGATATTTGAAGAAGAGGATTTTTTAGGAGCTTTCCGTTTGGAAATTCAAAAAGTCATCGATGAATATCACGCTACTATTGAAAGAAGAAAAAACAAGATTAAATATTTTAAATTTGCCAATAATATGAGTGATGATATGGTCAAAATTTTAGAAGATGCCATATACGACGAAACGACTTTTGATTCGTTGGTTGACACTTTAGAAATGAAGATGTTCAATAATCGCGTTGCTGCTTCTAGAGAGGTAAAAAAAGAGTATACATATTAATAAAAGTAGATTATGGCTAGCCATAATTTATTTTTTTGCTATCTTTTATATAAAATGTTAAAAAGATATTGACATTTCTTTATCTTATTAATATAATGTTAATAGCAAGAGGAAACTCTTGAAAAATTATTATTACTGTTATTAATAGAATGTAAATAACAAAAGGAGTGAAGAAATATGAAAAAATTAAAATTAATCGTCTTAAATAGTAGTAAGGAATTAGGAGACTTAGTTGATAAAAATTTAAAAATGAAAAATGAAACGCGGGGATCTTATAAAGTTAAAATTACGGAAAATAGATTTAGCAATGGAGAAGGTAAAATTCGCATTGATGATACTGTCAATGGCACTGATCTCTTTATTATAAGTGATGTTGGCAATTATGGAGCATCCTATATGATGCACGGAAGAGAACACTTTATGGGACCAGATGAACACTTTGAAGACATTAAAAGAGTTATAGCAGCCGTTAGTGGACATGCCAAGACAATTAATGTAGTAATGCCTCTCTTATATGAATCGCGTCAACATAAGAGAAAGGGCAATGAATCTTTAGATTGTGCTATGTCTTTACAAGAATTAGAAAGATTAGGTGTTGATCGTATTATTACCTTTGATGCACATGATCCTAGTATATGTAATGCCATACCAACAATGCCATTCGATAATTTCTATCCCACACATTTAATCTTAGAAGAATTAATTGAGCATGAAGAAGCTCATGAAGTCTTGGTAATAAGTCCCGATATGGGGGCCATGGAACGTGCACGCGTATTTGCCGATATGCTAGCGAGTGATGTTGGTGTCTTTTACAAAAGAAGGGATCTATCAAAAGTCGTCAATGGAAAGAACCCCATAGTTGAACACATGTATATGGGTGCGGATCCTAAAGATAAAGATATATTAATCGTCGATGACATGATTGCCTCTGGTGGTTCAATGATTGAAGTTGCCGAAAATCTTAAAAAAAGAGGAGCTAGAAATGTCTACATGGCCGCAACTTTTTCTTTATTCACTGAGGGATTAGCAAAATTTGAAGAAGCCTATAAAAAGGGCATATTTGATCGCTTATATTCGACAAACTTATCCTATATACCTGAAGAATTAAAGAAAAAAGATTGGTTTATTGAAGTAGATTGTTCTGCTTATTTAGCCGACATTATTGATGCCGTAGATAAACAGGAAGAATTAGAGCCACTATGGCATATTAAGAAAAATTTATTAAATAAGATACAGAAGAAGATGAGAAAATGAAAATAGGAATTTTTGGTGGTAGTTTTAATCCCCCACATAAGATGCATAAAAATATTGCTGCATATCTAATTGAAAAAGGCTATGTCGATAAAATTATTTTTGTACCTACCGGAAGTAAATATAAGTATAAAAATAATTTACTTCCCGATGAAGCAAGATTAATGATGCTTGAATTAATGATTGAAGATCAAGAAAATATGACTGCCTCAAGTTTTGAATTAAAGAGTGAAGTGGTATATACTTGCGATACTTTAAAACATTTTAGCAAGTTATATCCCAATGACTCTATCTATTTTATCTGTGGGACAGATAATTTAACTTATATAGATAAGTGGAAAAACGGCGAGTATTTGCTAAAGAATTATAAGTTTTTAGTAATAAAAAGAAGTACAGATGCGATAGAAGAAATAATAAAGAGATTAGATAATCATAAAAAGAACATCATAATTGCCGATATGCCAATGGAAGAAATTTCTTCAACAATGATAAGAGAATACTTGGCAAATGATGATAAAAATGTTATAAATTATTTAGATAGAGAGGTCTATGAGTATATTATGAGAAATAATATGTATCATAAAATAGAGGTGAAATAATGTACGAAAAAATTATAAGTAAGTTAGACGATTTAAATAGAACAATAGCCACAATGGAATCATGCACAGGTGGAGCTTTAGCATCGGAGATAACTAATCATCCTGGGGCTAGTGAAATACTAAAATATTCCGCTGTTACTTATTCTAATGAATTTAAAATTAAAATGGGCGTAAGTAAAGATATAATTGATAAATACAGTGTCTACAGCATGGAAACGGCTATTGAGATGGCTAAAAATATATCAGACTTCGCTTCTGCTGATTATGGTGTGGGAATAACGGGAAAGATTAATGCCAGTGATCCTGCCAATAAAAGAGGAGAAAATGATGTTGTCTTTATTGCTATCTACGAAAGGATAAATGACGAATATAAAACGGCGACAATTCAGGTTCCCCACGATAAAACAAGAAGAGAGGTTAAAGAACTTATTGTTGAAAATATCGGAAATATTCTTTTAGAAATTTTAGAAGATGAAAAAATGGCATAGATGTGATAAAATATAGGTATTAAAGGAATGAAGAATTATGAATAATTTTAAAAGTGAAGAAGAATTTTTACAAGCCTATAATCCCGGAGATTTTAAAACTTTATCAGTAACGACTGATATATTAGTTTTAAGCGTTTCTAGTGAGGAAAGTACAAATTATCGTAAGACTGATAAGAAGAACATGTCAGTTTTATTAGTCAAAAGAGATAACTACCCATTTAAAGATAAATGGTGTTTACCTGGAGGATTCGTGGGATATGATGAAAATCTCGATGATGCGCCTAAGAGAATATTGAAAAACGAAACTAACTTAGATAACATCTACTTAGAACAACTATATACTTTTGGCGATACTTCCAGAGATCCAAGAATGCGTGTTATATCAACTTCCTATATGGCTCTTATTGATAAAGCTAGATTGGAAAATAATTTAAGTGATAATGCCAGTTGGTTTGATATTAATATAAGTGAAGAAAATAATATAGTGCATATTTATTTAGACAATGGTGTTACTAATTTCTCTTTTGAAATAGAAAAGAAATTGCGCGATAAGACTACCGACAGATATGATTTTAAAGTAGTAAAGAATGACAATTTGGCATTTGACCATGCCTTAGTAATATTATCTGGTATAGAAAGATTAAGAAATAAGATTGAATATACGGATGTCGTATTCAATATGATGCCAGAATATTTTACATTGGGAGAATTACAACAAGTCTATGAAGTAATTTTAAATAAAAAACTTTTGGATCCAGCATTTAGAAGGATAATTGAACCAAAGGTTGAGAAAACTGATAAGATGCGTACAGGTGGGGGACACAGACCATCAGCCTTATTCAAATACAAGAATAAATAGAGAGATTTGTAAAATTTATTATTGTATGTTATTATATACCCCATTTAAAGGGGTTTTATTATGCGATATTATGATAGTAAAGGAAATTTAGTTGAGTTTGATGGCTTAAAAAGTGGCCACTATGGATATAACAGTGAAATTATGAAGTTAAGTGATGGCTCAGTTTATAAAAAATATTTTCAAGAGATCGAAGAGGAAAATCGCATTCTCATTGAAGTTTTTGAGTTTATCAAGCAACTTAATAATGATCATATGGTAAAACTTCTTGAACGCTTTTATCAAGCCCACAATAGCATAGCTGCTGAAGATATTAAAAATCATCCCGAGCAGTATGTGATTGATGCCTACACTTATGAGTGGGTAGAGAAGGATGACACCAATACCTTTAATATGCCAATTGATTACTTAACGGACAATTTGCGTGATTTACTTCTCTTTGCTGATATCTTAAGTTCCTATGGCTTATATATGATCGATGTAAAAATGGAAAATATCGTCTTAAATAAATCTGGTATGGTCTTGATTGATCCAGATATTTACACTTTTGAAAGTGAAGTATCCTATAAAAAGTTTGATGTTGTCGATGATGACTTTAAAGTTAAAAAATGGAATAGAAAAGCTATTATAGAACTATTTAAATCACTTTGTTGTATGGAGCTAAAGCACTTAGAAGAAATGAAATCTGCCGAAATTGTAATAAATGAATTGTTTGAGGAAGTATCATGGGCAGGGAAATATGATCCTTCGATAGTGTCCAAAAAGTTAAGTGGGTTTAAAACACCATTAGAATATGCCAGATATGCTACAAGATAAAATAAACGGATAAGATATTATCTGTTTTTATTATGTAAATTTACAATATATAACAAATGTATAATATTATGTAAATAGATAAAATATTTACATTTTTTAATTGTACAATATCCGTTTGAAATATATAATTTGAGTATAGGTGATGATATGAAAAATAATATGAAAGGAATAATCCAATTAGCCTTGAGTATTTTAATATTTATCCTATTTCACTTTTTCTGTTGGAAGGTACTAGGTCTATTTGGCTTTTATCCCGAAGGTATGATTTATGAAATAATGAATTTTATTAAATATACTCTTATAACGGTAATTGTCTTTGTCATATACTATGGCAACATAAAACACGGACAATCTCGTTTTAATAAGACTCTTTTGAATAATATAATTTATTCAGTTGCGTGTTTTGTCTTTTTGATAATTATCACGATTATCTTACACGAGGTATTAAATTATATTGGTTCATCAAGGGGAATAAAAATTGGTTATAACTTTACAAATTATTTTAATCAAAAGTTCACATTAAGTTTTGCACTGAACTTAATCATTGAATGCATCTTCATACCATTCCTATTGTGTGTTGTCTTTCCTTTAGGATTTTCCAACATATTTAAACGTAGTGGTACAGCAAGTATCTTAAGCGGATTAACTTATGGAGTAATTGTTGCTATAAGTTATAATTCCTCTTTTGAATACGCCCTTTATCACGCTTTGACTCCGGCAGCGGTAATTATGCTGCTAACGTACCTTTATAAGACAAATCAAAATATTGCATCAGTCATAGTAACTTATATAATGTACGTATTAATTGGCGTTTTTGCCATAAATTATATATTATAAGGAGAAAATATGAAAAAGGATATTTTAAAGGCAGGCTTATCTCTATTTGTATTTAATTATCTATCTATTCTAGTTGGCATTGTCTTAATGTTGATATTCAAAATGGATTTTAGTAGTAATGATAATTATTTTAATTTATCACTTTTCAATTTTGTAGCCAGTTTAGCTATTGCCTTAGTTATATCTGCTATAAATTTTGGAATAATTAAAGAGGGTATAAAAAGAGCCAAAGAGACATACAAGACATCTGTGGTTTTAAAGTTTTTAGGAAATGTTATCGTTGTGACGTTTACTCTTTATATTGTCAGATTTGCTGCAAGTTATGTATCTACATTACTTGCAACATTGTTTAATTTAAAATCAACGACAATAGATAATCAGACGATGATTGAGAGTATGCTTGGAAGTGCACCAGCAATGATGATTATCTCGGCTTGTTTATTAGCTCCCATAACTGAAGAATTATTATTTAGAGGAGCTTTAAAAAAGGCCATTAAGAATAAAAAGGTTTTTATAACTGTAAGTGGATTAACTTTTGGACTGGCGCATATTACAGATAGTTTTCTATTTATCTTTGAAGTTTTAATTGTCGGAATTATAGTTTCGTACATATGGAATAAAGATGATGAAAGCAAAGAAAATAAGATTAGACTATCTGTGATTGCTATAGTCACAATACTTTTACTCTTTGGAGTTATTTATTACTTGGAATTTGGCAATCTCATAACCAAGATTATGAGTTTAGATATAAAGGAAATTGTTGGAAGTATATCTTATGTAGCCATGGGTTCGTACTTAGCCTACGTTTATCATAAGGAAGATAACATCTTAACAACGATAGGGGTTCATGCATTAAGCAATTCGATTAGTGTGATTATCTTGTTGTTTTTAGCTTAATTGTGTATTATAATAGACTGAAAAAAAGAAGGTGCATGATTATATGATCATAACATATGAGGATTATATATTCTTGGCATTTATTGCTCTTCTTCTTATTATTTCAGTGCTTGCTATAAAAAAAATGAATAAAAAGGAGAAAGAGATGAATACAATAAATAAAGCAAAGAAAGATATGATTGATTTAGAAGCTATTACTAAAAATATAGAGGCTGATTATAGACCAGTAAATATAGAATTATCTTCCTATGAAAAAGAACAGGAAAATAATGCCATCATAAGTTATGAAGAATTAGTTAATAACCGCGATAATAATAATGTCAGTTATGACGAGACTTATGAAAATAATACGGTTGATGTAGATGTTAAAAAGGTCGATTTAAATGATAATTATGGAGTTAATTTAGAAAAAGGAACTTATTCTGTTAACTTGATGAGTTATGAACATGAAGAGGCTTTTTTGCGAGCATTAAGAAAATTGCAAAGTGACTTAGCTAGATAAAGAGATGAATATCTCTTTTTTAAATGAAATAATAATTTTCTATTTACTTTTAAATGTAATTGTTTTATACTTTGATTAAGATAGAAAAGTTACAACTTATGTAAAGTGTGTAAAGTAGAATGGAGTTATTTTTATGAGTAGAAGATTAAAAGTGGGAATTATGATTGCTTTATTGGCTTTAACTGTAGGTTTTGCTGCCATTACGACGACATTAGTCATCAATGGAACATTATCTATTGGTCCAGACGGTGAAAGTTTTGATTCCGACGTCATATTTTCTAAAGCTAAGATATCAGAGGGAAGTGGAAAGGCGTTCATAGCATCAGACGGAAAGTCTTTGAATTTTACAGCTGATTTAATGGAGTTGGGTTCTGAAGTAGATTTAAGATATGATATAACGAACAAGAACCGTCAATATGATGCTGCGGGAACCATTTCATGTGATTTTATCGATGAGACTAATGCATATAATGAATATATTACGATAAGTGAGGTTCCTGAAGATTTTACAGTTAAGGGAGGAACAAAGACAACAGGTTATGTAAGTGTAAGATTGGTTAAGTCTTTTGCAGGTGATGCAACGATTAATTCTGCTGACATTGAATTCAAGTGTACACTTAAACTTGAAGCTGGTGAAAGAGATGATTTGGCTCCAGAATTGCCTTCTTTGTATAAGGATCCAGAATTAAATGGAGCAGATCCAGTATTAACGAACGGATTAATTCCTATAAGCCTAACCAATGATGGTAAAGTAATATACGCCGATCAATATAACAAATGGTATGACTACTCAACTAAGAGATGGGCTAATGCAGTCCTTTTGGTGGATGGCAAAGATTCATTGTATGATGAGGGAGATGTCATAAAAGAAGAAGATATCGAATCATACTTTGTATGGATTCCAAGATATAGGTATAAATTGTGGAATGCTGATCAAGCATCAGAAGTTATTCAAGAAGAGCCAACATCTAATAGTTCGGCTGTTCATTCTATAGAAATAGCCTTCGAAAGCAAAAATACCGAGCCATCCATGGGTACACAAAATGACGAATGGTTAACGCATCCAGCATTTACGAGTTTTGATGTCAATGGTATTTGGGTAGGTAAATTTGAGACTGGACTAAGTGGGGAAAAATCGACATCTAACTTTATTTACGATGTAGATAAACTTATAATTAAACCAAATGTCGCTTCATGGCGCTATCTTAGTGCTGGAAATGCTGTACAAGTTGGATATAACTACAAGAGAGAATTGGATTCACATATGATGAAAAATACAGAGTGGGGTGCTGTTGCATTGTTACAACATTCCAAATATGGTTCTAGAAAACAAGTTCGAATTAATAATAATGCTAATTATATAAC
>CAJTKV010000004.1:9569-12878 GCA_910577075.1 uncultured Bacilli bacterium | reverse complement strand
GAGTGGGGAGCAGTTGCATATCTAACTCATTCGATTTATGGAATAAATGGAGAAGTCAACGTTAACAATAATAGTTCATATTTGACAGGATATTCGGCAATTGATTCCAGTACGACAGTTGCAGGGACTGATGTCTCAGTAACACAGCCATATAATACGGAAATTGGTTATAAAGCAAGTACAACAGGAAATATCACTGGAATATATGACATGTCTGGAGGAGCTGGCGAAAGAGTTGCAGGATATCGTGTTGATGGTAGTGCTTTAGGATTGAAAGATATGTTTAAAAATAGTAAATATCTAGATTCTTATAGTGATGATTATGATCCGTCAATTATTGCATATTCTCATATGATTTTGGGAGATGCAACGGGGGAAATGGGAGAATTCTATCAATATTTTAATACAAAGAATAGAGTTAGAGCTATTTATAATAGTTGGTATGATGATGCGGCATTATTTGTATCAAATGAGAATTCTAATTGGTTTATTCGTGGCGGATATAACAAATATGGTATTAGAGCTGGAATTTTTGCTTTTGATGCACGAAATTCTACAAGTAATACTCAGATTGGCTTCCGTGTTGTATTAGCTCCACAATAGAATTAAAAAAGATAAACGAAAGTTTATCTTTTTTTGTGAAAAAACAAGTAAAACGGTAAATAAGCGTTAATGTATATTATAGAAGAAGAAAATTCTTCTTAGGAAGGGGATTTATGATAAAAAAAGATTTTATAACATGCAAATATGATCGGGCTTTTAAGGAAGTGTTTTTAAAGGAAGAAAACAAGGATTTGTTG
This sequence comes from uncultured Bacilli bacterium, assembly GCA_910577075.1. Taxonomy (GTDB): domain Bacteria; phylum Bacillota_I; class Bacilli_A; order RF39; family UBA660; genus CAG-582. The sequence goes on along the minus strand of CAJTKV010000004.1, from coordinate 12,078 downwards.
ATAGATTTACTTGAAACTTGTCTTCCATATCAGATAAGAAATATCAAATATTTAAATATAGAGCAAAGCCAAGGAAACATCAATGTAAAGAGAAAAGTTTTAGATGTATTACTAGATACTGATCAGGGAAAGATAAATGTTGAAGTTAATTCTAATATTCATAGTTATACTAAATGTCGCAATACGGCATATATTTGTAATATCTATGCTAGAAGTACACTAGTAGGAAAAGAATATTCTGAAGATGTACGTGTAATACAGTTGAATTTGTCTTATGGAATAAAAAATGATGATAAGATATATCGTGTATATAAGTTAAAAGACGATGATAATATAACTTATGTTGATAATTTAATAATATATGAGTTTAATATGGACAAACTAATGGATATTTGGTATTCTAAAGATGCAAATTTAATAAGAAAGTATAAATACTTGATAATGTTAAATTTGGATAACAGGGAGTTAGAAAGACTAGCTACTGATGATAAAAAGGTGGGTAGATATAAGATGGAATTAGAATCAGTTAGTTTATCTGTCGGAATTAATGACTGGATTAGTGAAGAACAAGACATGGAGATTATTCGCAACACACTATTAAAAGAAGGGTATAAAGATGGCTTAAATAAGGGCATAAAACAGGGAATAAATCAAGGCATTAAGCAAGGTATTGAACAAGGAATTGAACAAGGAATTGAACAAGGAATTGAACAAGGAATTGAACAAGGTATCGAGCGAGGTGTTGAGCAAGGCGAAGAGAAAAAGCAAAAAGAGATGATTGTAAAGTTTTATAATCTGGATATACCTATTGAAACCATAGCCAAAGCATGTGATATGTCAACAGATGAAGTTAAGAAAATATTAGAAGAGGAGAATAACTGATATTCTCTTTTTTTGTTGCTAATTAATTTCATTTTGTCAAAAAAATATCAATTTTTAAATTATTATATTTACATAAAAAAATTTATAGTATATAATTTAGATATAATAGACAAGATTATATTTAGAAGGATGGTAGTTTTTAATGAACAGAAGAGTTAAAATTGGCATAATGGTAGCACTTTTAGTCTTAACAGTTGGTTTCGCAGCAGTTACAACAACTTTGATTATTAATGGTACTTTAACTATTGCCTCAGACCAAGCAGGTTTTGATAAAGATGTAATTTTTACCAAAGCTAAGACCAATGGAAAGGCTTTTATTACAGAAAATGGAAAGACGATTGAATTCTCTGCTGATTTACAAGATATTGGCGAAGAGGATGATTTGCGATATGAAATAACTAATAAAAATCGCCAATATGATGCATCGGGAACAATCGAGTGTGATTTTGTTGATCCAGATAATCGTTTAAATGAATATATTACAATTACACCAAGTCCTGAAAGTTTTGAAATCGAAGCTTCAAGAAAGAAGACAGGACATGTGGTTGTACGTATGGTTAAATCATTTATTGGTGATGAAGATGTCGTTGGAGATAATGATCCTGCGAACATCGGTGAAATTGGCTTTAAATGTACAATTAAACTTGAAGCTGGCGAAAGAAATAATCTAGCTCCAGAAGTCGTTCCAGTTTATACTGATGCAACACTTAATGGTGCAGATCCAACAGTAGGTGGAGATCTAGTTCCTGTTATGATAGCAGATGATGGAACAGTAACATATGCTGATGAATATGAAGAGTGGTATAACTATAGAGAAAAGAAATGGGCTAATGCCGTAATATTAGAAGAAGGAAGTAATTCTAGATATGATACAGGCGATATAATTAAGGAAGAAGATATTAAGGCCTTCTTTGTATGGATTCCAAGGTATAAATATCAGTTGTGGAATGTTTCGGATACGAGACTAATAGTTGAAGAAGCTCCAGAATCAAGTGCTCATCCAATTAATATTGTTTTTGAAACAAAAGACGTTGAGCCATCGACTGGTACACAAAATGGCGAATGGTTAACACATCCAGCGTTTACAACTATGGATGCCAATGGTTTATGGGTGACAAAATACGAAATAGGTTATAAGGGAGCTAATAAAGAGGCGGAAGCACGAGTAAGTAGTACGGATGCATCTAAATTGATTTCAAAACCAAATACTTATTCTTGGAGAGGAAATAGCACTTCAAATATGTTTCAGATGATTTACAATTATGAGCGTACTATGGATTCTCATATGATAAAAAATACCGAATGGGGAGCTGTTTCCTACTTGTCTCATTCTCAATATGGAATAAATACGGAAATAAATATCAATAATAATGGTGACTATAAAACAGGATATAGTTCAGTAGAAGGAGATACCAAAAAAACAGATAATGGTTCTAACGCGACTGTTACTCAACTATACAATACTGAAGTTGGTTATAAAGCAAGTACAACAGGAAACATAACAGGAATTTATGATATGTCTGGAGGAAGTTTTGAATACGTTGCTGCTTATATTGAAGGTGCGCATGATGCTAATGGATTAGAAAAGTACTATGACATATATCCAGAAAATACAGAAAATACTTCT